>JAVWAR010000012.1:0-14312 GCA_036649955.1 Clostridia bacterium
TACATCTTGCTCCAAAAAATTGCATCTGCTTCCCAACTGCCATAGCACTTACGCAACAAGCAATAGCATAATCACTGCCATACATAGGACGCATTAAATCATCATTTTCATACTGAATTGCATCTGTTAAAATTGATATTTTAGCACAATATTCTTTGAATTTTTGGGGCAATGAAACTGACCAAAGTATAGTTAAATTTGGTTCAGGGCTTGACCCTAAATTTATAAGTGAATTTAAAAATCTAAAACTATTTTTAGTTA
The DNA here is from genome assembly GCA_036649955.1 of Clostridia bacterium. Taxonomy (GTDB): domain Bacteria; phylum Bacillota; class Clostridia; order Christensenellales; family UBA1242; genus JAVWAR01. The sequence continues at coordinate 262 of JAVWAR010000012.1, forward strand.
CTAAACTTTTTTTATCATTCAGCATACCGCCAATACTTTCAGTAACCCATGTTGGGTCGCCCGCAAAAATTTCATCATATTCAGGCGTTCTAAGGTGACGCACAAGCCTAAGTTTTATTATAAATTGTTCTACAAGTTCTTGTGCTTGACTCTCTGTTAATAATCCATTTTGTAAATCACGCTCAACATAAATATCAAGGAATGTTGACGTTCGTCCAAGGCTCATCGCAGCACCATTATTTTCTTTAATGCCTGCAAGATACCCAAAATAAACCCACTGAAAAGCCTCACGGGCATTTGTTGCTGGATGAGAAATATCACAACCATAACCTTTTGCCATAATTTTAATTTCTTCAAGTGCTTTTATCTGAGAACTAACTTCTTCTCTAAACCTAATATTTTTTTCATCAGACAAATCTGTTATAAGTTTTAAGTCACTTTTTTTCGCTTCTACAAGTTTATCAATACCATACAAGGCAATTCTTCGATAGTCACCAATAATACGCCCTCTGCCATAAGCATCAGGTAGCCCAGTAAGTAGTCCTGCCGAACGCGCAGCCCTTATTTCAGGAGTATACGCGTCAAAGACCCCTTCATTGTGAGTCTTTCTAAATGCTTTAAAGTGTGCTTCAATAGTTTTATCAAGTTTTAAATTATATGCATTAAGTGCATTTTCCACCATTCGCATACCGCCAAAAGGGTTTACTATACGTTTAAGAGGCTTGTCGGTTTGAAGACCAACAATAACATTATCTTCTTTACAAATATAGCCCGGTTTAAATGCATTTATACCAGAAACGGCCTTTAATTCAACATCAAGAAGCCCTTTCTTATTTTCTTTTTCATATAGTTTTAAACATTTTGCCCAAACCTTATTGGTCTTTTCAGTAGACTTCGCAAGAAATGAATCATCACCTTTATACTCCGTATAATTACTTGCAATAAAAGACTCTACATCTATTTTATCTAACCATTCTTTTCCTTTGAATTCGCTTATCATTGTTTTAAACCTCTTACCTAATATTCTAGCATTTATATTTAATTATGTCATTCTTTTACATATCATTCTTTTATAAAGAAAATAAACAAAGACAACATCTTTGTTTATTTTAACCTAATTATAATATTTTATTATTATCTTAAAATTACATTAATAGTAGTTGGAGATACTTTCTGACCCTCTGCTAAAACAACTCTCGATGAATGGTCGAAAGACTTTATAGACTCATCAATACGCAAATTGAAACTATCAGTATTTTCATCAGCAGAAAGCACTGTGTAAACGCCTGGTTTAATACGCATTTTACCTTTTATTTTACTAACATTATATTCTCTATTAAGTAAAAGTAATTTATCTTTAACTGCATATGATACGTTAATTTCACCTTTCTTATCTTCGGTTTTATCAGATAATGTGTATCTAACTCCACCTTTAACCATAACATCCTTTTTCTTCTTTTTAACTTCATATACGATAAATGCAGTTAAAATTGCAATTAAAAACACTCCTACAACTGCAATTAAAACCCACGATGATGTTTTTATTGGTGCAAGTAAAAAATTTACCATGGCAATTTTCCCCCTAATATATGATAATTTTATAATCTTATATTGTTATTATACCACGCAATTCTTATATTTTCAACAATTTTAAATAAGACTTATAAATAATTGTTACATAATATTTTTTCTGTTATAATAAAGCCATGAAAAAATGTGAACTTTTAGCACCAGTTGGTACAATAGAAGGATTTAATGTTGCAATAGCAAATAATGCAGATGCCATTTATTTAGGGCTTGATAAATTTCAAGCCCGTGCCAAAATGCAAGAATTTAATGAAGACAATATAGAATATTACGTAAATACAGCACATTTATTTGGGGTTAAGGTTTACCTTACAATAAATACACTTATAAAAGAAAGTGAAATATGTGACTTTATTTCTATGATGAAAAAAATTATGAATTTTAATATTGATGCTTTTATTATTCAGGACTTAGGAGTTGCACAAATTTTAAGAAAGCATTTCCCCGGCATTGTTATGCATGCAAGTACGCAAATGGGAATAAATAACCTTTATTCTGCGCTTATAGCAAAAAATATTGGATTTTCACGTATAGTCCTTGCAAGAGAAACAACGCTTGAAGACATAAAGAAAATAAAACAAGTGACCGGACTTGAACTTGAATATTTTATTCAAGGCGCTTTGTGTGTTTGTTATTCAGGTAATTGTTATTTGTCTAGCCAATTATTTAAATTAAGTGGCAATAGAGGAGCATGCACTCAACCATGTAGGTTAAAATATGAATTATTTGAAAATAAAAAATTTATTACAAAAGGTTATTTACTTTCGACTCGTGACTTATGCCTTGCATCAAGAATTGATGAACTTATCAATGCAGGAATAGACTCTTTTAAAATTGAAGGGCGTTATAGAAGACCTGCATATATGGGTGGCGCGCTTAAAATTTATTCCTCTATACTAAATGGAAAAACATTTAATGAAAACGATAATTATGAATTAAAAAAACTATTTGCGCGTGGCGATTATAACACAGGAACATATCTTTCAAGACCCCTTTCAACTAACATAATTAATAAAGAGTTTAGTAATCACAGAGGTGTTTTTGTTGGAAAAGTTGTAAAAGTTGAACAATTTAAAACAATATACAAAATAGTACTTAATATAAACCACAACCTTATAACAGGCGATGGACTAAAATTTATTAATAATAACAATGAAATTAGTTTAGGGGTTGGCAATGTTAACAAACTTTTAAATGGTATGCAAGAAATATTTTCAATCAACAAACCTATTGAAAATAGTGACGTCTATCTTACTCTTGATGCCCTTAATGAAAAGAACATTTTATCAACTAAACGTAAATTACCGATATCTGCAACACTTAGAGTTAACGGCAGTTCGCTTATCTTATCATTAAAACACAACTCTACTGAAATTTGCGTTTCAACAACAGAATATTCAACTGCAATCAAATCACCAACTAGTAAAGAAAATATCATCTCTGCATTATCTAGAACAAAAGAAACAAACTTTGAAATAACCAAAATAGATGTAAATGAATTAAATATAATTATTAAATCAAGTACATTGAATAAATTACGTACTAATGGATTAAAACTTTTAGAAGAAAAACTTATTGAATCTTACCCACATATTTCAGTAACTTATAAAGAATATAATAAAACATCTTTTGTAAACCACGAATTTAAAGGAATGATAATTAATGAGAAAACTATACAAAATTCATCTAGAACAAAAATTTTAGCACCTCATGTTTATTCAGAAAATATCATAAAAACTTTTATCAATAAAGAAAAAAATTGCGGAATTTTAATTCCCACAATAATTACAACTCGTGAACTTGAAACAATATTAAACGCAATTTCTTCTTACAATCATAGTGATATTATAATATATGCCAATAATCTTTCTGCATTATATTTTGCACAACAAGGTTTTAAAGTTATAACAGGTACAATGATGAATATTATAAACTCTTATGCACTAGACCTTTTAAGAGAATATAATATTTTTGCATATGTTTCTTCTACTGAAACATATTTAAACGAACTTAATGGCTTATCATTTAGTGGAAATAAAGAACTTATGACTATTACTTTTTGCCCAATTAAAGAATTTATTGGAACAAATTGCAATAATTGTAAATATTCGAATAATTATAAATTTGTTATGGAAAACAATACTGAATTAAAATTAAGAAGATATAAAATAGATAATTGTTATTTTACTCTAAATTATGCTTCAAAAACAGAAGATACTGACATAATAGATATTAGAGATTAATTTATACATAAAAACCTTTCACTTGAAGAAAACTATTGATAGTGAGAGGTTTTTTATGAGAATTTTATCTAAAATTGAAAAAGTATTAATTATTTATTCATCAATTTGCTTTTTAGTGTTAACCGCCCTTATTATATCGTTGTGTGTAAATCCTCAACCCATGCAAGATATAGGTATGAAAAGTTACAAAAAATCTGGCTTTCCTCGAAAACTTGTTGCTCCATTTATTGACTTAACTTCTTGGGTACCTCTTGAACATCCATATTCAGTAAACGGAGTACCAAATCTAAGTAAAATTGCAGGCGAAACTGGCGAAAAATATTTTAATTTGGGCTTTGTACAACTTGATTATAAAAAACCAATAAACGCTGATGGTTCGTTGCGCTGGTGCTGGGCAGGTTATTACTATTTGTCTGAGAAAGGTAACGACAACTTTCAGTATGAAGGGATAAAGGCATGTATAAAGGCCGTTAGAGATCAGGGCGGAGATGTTATTGTATCTATTGGTGGACAACTTGGCCCTGCGCCTTGGACAGTGTCTGCAAACGTTCTTAAACTGGCAGATATGTACACTGATATTGTTAATACATATAAACTTAAAAGAATTGACCTTGATATAGAAGAAGGAAAAGAAGATAATCAAATTAATGCGAAAGCAATCAAGATAGCCCAAACACGCACCAATGTTGAGGTAGTACTTACAATTCCCGTTATGCCAAATGGCTGGGATAAAAAACAAATCGACCTCATAGAATCCTATTTAAATGAAGGAGTTGATATTTGTTTAATTAACAATATGACAATGTGTTACGGATTTACTTCATTAAATGCAAACGAAGACTATGGTGATGCTTCCATACGCGCAATGGCCAATGCTGCAAAACAATTAGTGAACATTTATAAGACAAGAGGAAAAACTATAAGTATAAGCGAAGCCTATAAAAAAATGGGCGCAACGGTTGATATTGGATATGAAAACAACTTAAACCCTACTTTTACACCAAATTTAACAAAGAAAGTTGTTGATGACGCTATAAAAAATAATTATGGTATGGTTTCATTTTGGTCACTAAACAGAGATACTGAAATTGAAGAAAATAAAGGAATTACAAGTAAGTATGCACACTTATATGAACTTAAAAAGTTTGCAAACTAACAATAAAAAAAGAGTAAATAATTACTCTTTTTTTATTGTTTTTATTTATTTGCAATAGTTATCGTTATTTTACCATACACAGTACTTGCAGTAATAACATTTTTATTTAGTGTACTTAAATAATTTGTGCTAGCCTTGTCTTTACCAAGATTCTCTGTAACATTATTTTTAATAAGTGATGCACCTTCACCATTGGTGGTTGTTACTTTATATTCAAAAACAGCAGAAGATATAAGATTGATATTTACTGGTCCTTCATTACCTTTAATTACAACTTTACCAATAGTTTTAAGCGCAATGTTTACTGCACCTTTAACTGAAAGGTCAACATCACCTATAATGTCAACACCATTAAATGTTCCATTTGTAGATGCTACAATATTAGCCATAGTTTCACTTCCGGAAACACTAATATTGCCCTTTGATGCAACTGCGTTTGCCGTACCAGAAATATTCGTAAGAACTATATCTCCAAGTCCGGTCTTAACATTTGCATTTGATACTTTGCCAGTAGCAGAACCAAGTTTAACATCACCAGAAGTAGTTTCAATTTTAGCAGACGAAATAACATTGTCAATCGTTACATTTCCTATTTCACCAATTAAATCAATCACGTTACAACTTTTAATTTTAATTGCACCGCGCTTACCTGTAATTTTAAGGTCACCCGCGAAGTCAACATTAACGTTGCCAATTTCAGTATTAATCTCACTAATACCTTCACCTAAAATTTTTAAAACGTCCACACTTCCTAGTGTTGAATTGAATTTTAATTTTCCATTTATGACAAGATTTGATGCAGTATCCGCAGAAGCAAGTTTGCCTGTACTTGTTGTCATTGTCAAGTTTTGGCATTTTTTAATCTTCAAACTTCCACTAACGGATTTAAATGTAACATTTCCATCAGTTCCATTGAATAGTACAAGATCCCCACTTTGAGATTCAAAATCAACAAAACCTTTAACATTTATTTTATCGCCAAGATTTATTGTTTTATATTTACCGATAAATGAAAAATCATTAATATTAAGTCCCTTAGTATTAACACTAAATTCTCCTGTGGTTTTAATACTCAAAAGATTTACTATCGGAGTAATTGTTGCTCCTTCAAACGAAACATTTGAAGTATTACTATTTATTGTAAAACTTGTATTTTTATAACCACTCGGAATAGAAATTAATAAATAAGAGTCATCATTTGCAATTAAGTACTTTTCCAGTTCGTTGGTTTCAACACTTATTGAATTTGATGTGCTATCTATTTTGACAGAAGGAGTTTTTGCCTTAGTGTTAGTGAATCCAATAAACTTTTGATAAAATCTAACATATACATACCCAGTATTCTCATACTTAATTTTAACAGGGATTGATTTAGATTTTATATTTACTGAAAATGTACTAGAAATATTTTCAAAACTTTTATTTTCATCAAGAAATCCATTACTTGAAGTTCCAGAAACATATCTAATACCAAACACCTCAGTACCTGGTGATATAAACATAAATAATACTGTTCCAAAAAATAATAATGCCACGCTTAGTACTATTACAAGTATTGTACCAATAATTTTATTCTTCATATCACAGCCTCCTAATTGTTGAATATTTCTGCTCGTATCCTGCGCACGCCACTTGAACTACTCTGTTCTTTTATAATTTTAAATTTTCCAAGTTCAGCCGTATTTTTCGCATGTGGCCCACCACAAATTTCATGGCTTATATTGCCAATTTTATAAGTTTTAACAACATCACCATATTTGCTATCAAAGATTCCTAATGCGCCAGATTTTCTTGCTTCATCAAGTGTCATTTCGTTATATTCTACTGGAATTGCACTCTTAATAGCATTATTTACAAAGTCTTCTACTTTTTGAATTTCTTCATCAGTCATAGGTTTATCATATGAGAAATCAAACCTCGCCCTTTCAGATGTGATATTTGAACCCCTTTGAAATACAGAATCACCTAAATATTTGCGCAAACCTGCTTGCAATAAGTGAACGGCGGTGTGAAGTCTAGTTGTCTGAATAGAATCATCGACTAATCCACCTTTATTTACACCTTTTTCAACACTTTTGCTTATCTCTTGATGTTTTTCAAAAGCCTTTTCAAAACCATCTGCATCAACTTCAAAGCCAACTTCTTTCGCCATCTCTATTGTAAGTTCAAGTGGAAACCCATATGTATCAAACAATCTAAATGCTTTATCACCACTAATTTTTTTATTATCAGGAGCAAATTTTAACAAACTTGACACAAGTTTATTAAACTCTTTTGTTCCCTGTTCAAGAGTTTTTAAAAACTTTTCTTCTTCCTTGTTAATTTCATCAATTATATACTTTTCTTTTTCACAAAGTAATGGATATGAATCATTATAAACTTCTTCAATATAAATTTTTGCAATTTCCGCAATGCTACCCGTCGCCATACCCAACGTATTTGCATAACGAATAGCCCTTCTCATAAGTCTTCTTAAAATATATCCTGCACCAATATTACTTGGAACAATTCCATTTATATCTCCAATTAACATAACAGAAGTACGTGTATGGTCAGCAATTACTCGCATTGCTCTTGTTGAAACAGCATCACTACCATATATTTTACCACTAACTTTTTCAATATATTTAATTACATTTTCAAATAAATCCAGTTTATAACAATCAGTTATACCATTTAAAAATGCAAGATTTCTTTCAAATCCAAATCCCGTATCTACATTTTTATTTTTAAGTTCTTTATACTTACCATTTCCAAGTTGCTCAAACTGCATGTAAACATCATTTCCCACTTCAACATATCTTCCACAACCACAGGCTGGTCCACAATGTTTTGAACATGGTTTATCATTTCTTGGATAAAACCACTCATTATCAGGTCCACATGGTGTACCAATAGTCCCCGGTAAGTCCCACCAATTATCACTTTTAGGAAGATAAAAAATATTCTCTTTTTTAACTCCAACTTTTTCTAATAATTCAGCAGTTTCCGTATCTCTTGGGCAATTTTCATCACCTTCAAATACCGTGGCACATATTTTGTTGCCATCAAAACCAAAGACTTTCGTCAATATATCATAACTCCACTGAGTTTTTTCTTTTTTAAAATAATCGCCAAGACTCCAATTACCCATCATTTCAAAAAAAGTAAAGTGCGTTTCGTCACCAATATTATCAATATCATTTGTCCTAACACAACCTTGAACATTACAAAGTCTTGTGCCCATAGGATGCTTTTTTCCAAGCAAATATGGCATAAGTGGTTGCATACCAGCCACGTTAAACATGACACCAGTACTGCCATCTCCAATTAAAGAAACTCCACCAATATCCTTGTGACCACGTTCTGTATAAAAATTAAGCCACTTTTCTCTAAGTTCTTTACTAGTTATTTTTTTCATAAATCCTCATTTTATTCATCAAATATATCAGAAATATCACTGCCAAACACTTCTTCAAGTGGAACTTCTGGCATAGGAGGTATCTCATCGTTATTATGTGCTTGTTCACTATATTTTGTGTTATCTAACATACTTGCAAAGTTTGCATCTTTATTTAAATTTACAAAACTTGTATTAGCACCTCTCCAACCAAGGAATACACTTCCAAGTTGCCCATTTCTATGTTTGGCAAATATAAGTTCTGTTACATAATCTTCTGGCGTTTTTTCCTGCGCGCCAGCACCATTATTTTCATACATATCAGGCTTATGAATAAATATAACCATATCTGCATCTTGCTCAATAGCACCTGATTCACGAAGGTCAGATAAAACTGGTCTATGACTCGTTCTCTGTTCAATAGCACGCGATAATTGTGATAAAACAATTACAGGTACATTTATTTCCTTCGCAAGAATTTTTAATTTCCTTGAAATTTCAGATATTTCATTTTGACGACTTTCTGCCTTTCCGTCACCACTCATAAGTTGTAAATAGTCAATCATTATAAGGTCAAGACCTTTTTCTCTTTTAATCTTACGACATTTTGATAGAATTGCCGATGGTTTATTTAGTGATGAATCATCAACATAAATATTTGCACCAGAAAGTTTTGTATTTGCTTTCCAAAGTTTTTTCCAATCCTCAGTAGTAAGTTTACCACCAAGAGCATCAGTCATCTTAACATCAGCGACAGAGCAAAGCATACGTTGTGCAAGTTGCACTTTTGGCATTTCAAGAGAAAACACCGCACATTTCGCCCCTGAATTAAGTGCTGCATTTGTTACTATATTCATACCAAGAGATGTTTTACCAACACCTGGACGAGCGGCAATTAGAATAAGGTCTGATTTTTGAAGCCCGTTTGTAATCTCATCAATGCCATAAAATCCAGTCTTTAATCCCTTTAATGCATTGCTATCTTTATGTATTGTTTCAAATTTATCAATAACTTCAATTAATGACTCATCAATTCTTACAAGTTCAGAGGTTTGACCTGATTCAGATATTTCAAATATTGCCTTTTCTGCATAAGATAATGCATCATCTTTACTATTATTCTCAAAAGATTGGTCAATAATTTTTTCACTTGCAGAAATAAGTCTTCTAAGAACACTATCTCTTTTAACTATTCCAAGATAAGACTCATAATTTACTGCACTTGGTACAACATTTGTAAGTGAAGAAACATATGATGCACCACCTACTGAATCAAGTAAATCTTTCTTTTCAAGTTCGTCTATAAGCGTTAAAATATCTATTGGCGCATTTTTACTATAAATATATTTAATTGCATTAAAAATATCTTTATGCGACTCACTATAAAAATCATTTTCAGTAAGTTTGCTAACTATATTGATTGCTGCTTCATCATCAAGAAGAGCACAACCAATAACTGCTTGCTCTGCTTCAAGGTTATGAGGTAACATTCTAGGTTTCATTTTTTCTGCCATTTTTTTCTCCGTTGTTTTGAATTTGTAATATATAACTATTATATACGCGTAATCTAATTTCGTCAACATTAAGAAAGAAAAAGCCAGAATATAAATTCTGGCTTTTATTATTTAATTATTATCGCCCTTATATCTTGCCCTAGCCCTCATGCTATGGTCAAGAATCTTTTTACGAATACGTACAGATTTAGGTGTAACTTCAAGAAGTTCATCACCCGAAATAAATTCAAGCGCTTCTTCAAGTGTCATCTCGCGAACTGGTGCTAAACGTAATGCCTCATCACTAGAAGACGAACGCATATTTGTTAATTGTTTACGTTTGCAGACATTGACAACAAGGTCACCTTCTTTTGGTGCAAGACCAACTACTTGACCTGCATATACTTGTTGTTGTGGTTTTACAAATAATGTACCGCGTTCTTGTGCATTGTATAAACCATAAATTACAGATTCACCCGCTTCAAATGCTATTAGCGAACCTCCTGAACGTGTTGGTATTTCGCCTTTATAAGGTTCATATTCATAGAATATAGAACTCATAATTCCTTCGCCTTTTGTAGCCGTTAAAAACTCTTGTTTATATCCAAACAATCCACGTGATGGAATTAAAAATTCCATTTTAATTCTACTGCCTTGCGGAGTCATTGATACAAGGTCACCCTTACGAGTACCCATTGCGCTCATTATAGTTCCAACTGAATTTTCCGGAACATCAATTACAAGTCTATCAATGGGTTCAGTTTTTTTGCCATTTTCTTCCTTAAATAAAACTCTTGGCATACTAACTTGAAACTCATAACCATCACGGCGCATGTTCTCAATTAAAATTGATAAATGCATTTCTCCCCTACCTGCAACCGAAAAGGCTTCCGTAGTTCCAGTATCATTAACCCTAAGTGATAAGTCTTTTAATGTTTCTCTATACAATCTTTCGCGAAGATGTCTACTTGTAACAAACTTACCTTCTCTGCCTGCAAAAGGACTATCGTTAACTGAAAAAGTCATTTCAACAGAAGGATCTGAAATCTTAACAAATTGAAGAGCCTCTTGCATCATTGAATCACAAATTGTATCACCAATAGTAACGTCAGGTGCACCTGATATACAAACTATATCACCGGCAGATGCCTCTTCAACCGCCACCCTACCTAAGCCATCAAATACAAATATCGCACTAACTTTGGCCTTAACTGGTTGTCTTTGATTAAAATAATCACACGTAACAATTTGCTCATTAAGTTTAACTTTACCTCTTTCAATTCTACCAATACCAAGTTTTCCAACATATTCATTAACTTCCGTTGCAGATACTAGCATTTGCAATGGTGCATTTTGATCACCAGTTGGTGCAGGAATATGATTGATTATGGCTTCATAAAGAGGAACCATATTTGTTCCAAGAACATTCATATCCGTTGAACTAATTCCTTTTCTTGCAGAACAAAAAATAAATGGACTATCCAGTTGTTCTGGTGATGCATTTAAATCCATAAGCAATTCCAATACTTCATCAACAACTTCTTTAATTCTTGCATCTGGTCTATCAATTTTATTTACTACAACAATAATCTTGTGATTAAGTTCTAGTGCTTTTTGCAAAACAAAACGAGTCTGAGGCATTGGTCCCTCAAACGCATCAACTACAAGCAATACGCCATTAGCCATTTTAAGAACTCGCTCAACTTCACCGCCAAAATCCGCATGTCCTGGTGTGTCAATGACATTGATTTTATAATCTTTATATATACAAGCAGCATTCTTTGCAAGAATAGTAATTCCTCTTTCTCTTTCAATAGCATTATTATCCATTACTCTATCTTGAACCACTTGATGGTCACGGAATACGTTTCCTTGTTTCAACATTTCATTTACAAGCGATGTTTTACCATGATCTACGTGGGCAATTATTGCTACATTTCTAATTTTCTTTTGATCCATTTTTTTAGTAACTCCTTAAACTTAACCAGTATACTACATTTTTTAATATTTCGCCATAGTTTTATAACATATTTTTTAAAAATATTAAAAGAAAGTAATTGAATCACTTTCTTTTTTAAAAACTTTATACTTGTTTTTTTATTTATTGTAAACTTTTAGTTGCAAAGACTTGTAAGTAAAGAAAATAACTCAGCCATTGTTTTATTGTTTAAATTGATATAAAAACATCTTCCTTCATACCTATTATTTGTTTTTCTAATAATATTAAATCCGCTATAATCTTTTTTTACATTTATTGCAAGTTCATTAAACACCATACCATTATGAGTCTTTTCGCTATTGAAAAGAAACTTGATAAATAACCCAGTTTTCATTTCATTGATTGTATCATCATGTAAACTGACACCAAAAGCCGGCATTTCATAACCGCTATCAACCATATCATTATAACAATTCAAAATTTCATTATATTTTGTACTGCCTTTGTCAAAGACAAACTCTCGTTCTTTAAATGAAACAACAATTTTATTGGATTCATTTATATAATTATTAATATTCTTTTCCATAACACTCACTTGACTTGCAATAAACGATATGAGGCTTAATACAACACAACTTAAACATTTCATACCATTATCATCTGCAATTTGTAATATTTTATTATTTAAAAAATTATTTTTATTAAATTTTCATAATTTATATTTGTTAGATGAATATTTAAAATCTTTGTGTACTATGAAAGATTAATCCAAGCGTGCCAGGACCACAATGTGTGCCTACTGTTGGTCCAACTGGTTGTACCCATATATCTGTATCATTTCCAACTTCTTTTTTTATAAGCATTTTTAATTCTTCCGCATCATCTTCGCAATCAGCATGTAATATAATTATTGGATATTTACTTAAATCGTCACCTATTTCTTTTAGTTTTTTCACCATTGTAAAGTGTGCTTTCTTTTTACCCTGCACTTTTTCAACATTAACAATTTTTCCTTCGTTATTTATACTAAGTATGGGTTTAATGTTGAGCATGCTTCCAAAAAATGCAGATACACCAGATATTCTTCCTCCCTTTTTTAAATGCATTAAATTATCCACCGTAAACATGCAACATACTTTTTCACGGAACTCTTTTACAAATGCAATAACTTCGTTATCACTTGCACCATTATTGTGTAGTTTTGAGGCTTCATAAACAACTATTCCAGCGCCCATTGATATGCTAAGAGTATCTACTGTTTTAATACTTCTTTTGGGATATTTCTTTTTAAGTTCAGATATAGCCTTGTTCATAAATTCAAATGTGCCACTCATTTTACTGCTAAAATGAATATATAAAATATCTTCACCACTTTTTAAAAACGGCTCAAAAATATCTATATAATTTTGTGGATTAAGCGCCATTGTCGAAGGCATTATACCATTTCTAATCTTATTAAAAAAAGATTTGTAATCATGAGTCTTCCCCATGTCAAAACCAAATTCTTCACCATTCATGGCATATGGCATACTAATATATTGAATATTAAGTCTTTCAATTTCGTTCCAATTAAGTTCACAATTACTATCTGTGAATAACACGCTCATAATTCTATCTCCTTATAATGTAATTCAATAAAGTTAAAACATAATAATTATATATAGTTTTATAATATCACACCAGCAACCTTTCTAGCAATCAAAAGTGAAACAATAAAAAAGAACGCCCTCAGAACCTTTGGAGTTCGGATGACGTTTGTGTAACGGCACTCTCGCACTAGTATTCTAACGGCTACTATGTGGAGACTTGGTTTGGTGAAAATTAAAATTAAACCAAATCGCCATTAATATCTAATAACTTAATGAATTTTTCGATTTGTAATTGATAATCATTATAATTAGGCGATCCAAATTCCTTATTTGTCATCATTTTATATAATTTACGGCAAGTATGAAAAGCAAAATAATACAATTTAAACAATTCGCCAATATTCATTGTAATTGTTTTATCGAATTTATCTTTTTCAAAAATTAAACTACTAATATGTGTTTGCCAATTATTTCTTCTTTTTATAAGGTGCTCCCTGCAATCTGAGTAATTGTTATTATAATCATCAATAATTTTTATAAAATCGGCTTTGAATTGTGATCCTATTAAAACATCAAAGTTATTTTCTTTATATAAATAATTCAAAATATTATAGAGAGATAATTCATGACATTGGTTATTATATAGCTTGATTAAAATATTAAAG
>JAVWAR010000013.1:0-13854 GCA_036649955.1 Clostridia bacterium
AAAAATAAAAGAGTTTTTAACTCTTTTTTTATTTATGGTTTATTGTAGGGTTTTATTATTAAAGGTTTATTATTCAAAATAGTATAATATATAATAATATATTTAAAACAAACAACTAAAATTAATTCACTATACCCTATTATTTTTTACTTATTAAAATTTAAGTTGTTATTATAAAAAAAAGACAATCATTTACGATTGTCTGTTTTTTTATTATATTTTTTATTGTTTTTTAGGCAAAATTATTTTTTGACCACCCATATATGGTTGCAAAACTTTTGGAATATTAATTGACCCATCTTTATTTAAATGGTTTTCTACAAAAGCAATTAACATACGTGGAGGCGCTACAACTGTATTATTTAATGTATGAGCGTATTCATTGCCCTTTTCAGTTTTATATCTAATTCCAAGACGTCTAGCCTGTGCATCAGTTAAATTCGAACAACTTCCCACTTCAAAATATTTCTGTTGACGAGGACTCCATGCTTCTACGTCCAAACTCTTATATTTTAAGTCTGCAAGGTCACCACTGCAACACTCTAAGGTTCTAACTGGTATATTCATGCTAACAAACAATTCAACGGTGTAAGAATATAGTTTTTTGAACCATTCAGAACTTTCTTCTGGTTTACAGATAACAATCATTTCTTGTTTTTCAAACTGGTGTATGCGATAAATTCCGCGTTCTTCAATACCATGCGCGCCTTTTTCTTTTCTAAAACAAGGCGAATAACTTGTCATCATTAATGGCAATTTTGATTCATCAATAGTAGTGTTAAGATAACGTCCAATCATTGAGTGTTCACTAGTACCTATAAGATAAAGGTCTTCTCCTTCAATTTTGTACATCATGTTGTCCATTTCAGCAAAACTCATAACACCAGCAACAACTTCACTTCTTATCATAAATGGAGGAATTACGTATGTAAATCCTTTATTAATCATAAAGTCACGTGCGTAAGATAAAATTGAAGAATGCAATCTTGCAATTTCACCTGTAAGGAAATAAAAACCTTGTCCACTAGTGCGTCTAGCACTATCAATATCAATACCATCAACATTTTCTAAAATGTCTAAGTGATATGGAATTTCAAAATCTTTCAATTTTGGTTCAAGAAATTTTTCAATTTCAACGTTTTCTCTATCATCTTTACCAATAGGAACATCATCTGCAATAATGTTTGGTATTTTCATCATCATTGTTTTAACGTTCTCAGCAATTTCGGTTTCTTGTTTTTCAAGTTCAAGAATTTTAGTATTATTTTTAACGACTTCTGCTTTTATATCAGCCACTTCATCCTTTTTACCATCTCTTACAAGTTTACCTATTTCATTACTAAGAGTGTTGCGTTTAGAACGAAGTTCATTGCCTTCTTGTTTGATTTCACGAAGTTTTTTGTCTTCTTCAATAATTTTATCAACCAAGACAAGTTTTTCATCTTGAAATTTTTTTCTAATATTTTCTTTTACAAGTTCTGGATTATTTCTAATTAATTCTATTGCTATCATAATTCCCTCATTTAATATTTTTATCTTCACTACATATGATACACTACTTAAAAATTAATGTCAATTTTTTGATTCAAGACGCTTAAAATTCTTTACTTTTACGAATAGATAGATATAATTAAAGTATGAATAATTATAAAGAAACTTATTTTGATAAACGTAATGTATCAAATACAATGCGTATGCGTGAAATAATGAAAGATTTACCAGACTTTTGTTATGATTTTTTTGTTGGGATTGAAAATCAAACTTCCCCACTTACAAGACTTAACTATGCGTATGATTTAAGAATATTTTTTTACTTTTTGTTTAATGAAACAAATTTATTTATAGGTAAAGATATATATTCTCTTGAAGTTGTTGATTTAGAAAAAATAAATGCCAATCATTTGGAGAGATATGTTAGTTTTTTATCAAACTATACAATTTCAGGTAAAACATGTAGTAATGGTGAACGTGGTAAAAGCAGAAAAATAGCATCAGTTAGAACATTTTTTAAATATTTCTTCAAAAAAGAATTGTTATCTAAAAATGTTGCGTCAAAAATTGATATGCCTAAAATTCATGAAAAATCTATTGTTAGGCTTGAAGTTGATGAAGTTGCAAAAATTATTACGACAGCAGAAAAAGGTTACAATCTTTCTCCCCGTGAAAAAGCCTTTAATAAGCATACTGCACTCAGAGATACCGCACTTTTAACATTATTATTAGGTACAGGTATTCGTATTTCTGAATGTGTTGGAATAAATATTGAAGATATTGATTTCTCAATAAATGGTTTAAAAATAACACGTAAGGGCGGAAATCAAGTTGTTTTATATTTTTCTGATGAAGTGAAAAAAGCCTTGGTTGATTATTTGGATGTTAGAACAAATCCTATCATAACAAATGTAAGTAAAGAAGAACGTAGTTTATTTCTATCAATGCAAAAAAAGCGTATTTCCCCACGCGCAGTTCAGTTTCTTGTAAAAAAGTATGCGAAAGTTGTTACTCCACTTAAAAAAATAACTCCACACAAACTTAGAAGTACGTATGGTACAGCATTGTATAGAGAAACTCAGGATATTTATATTGTTGCGGATGTTTTGGGTCATAAAGACGTAAATACGACTAAAAAACACTATGCCGCAATTAGTGATGATATTAGAAGAACTGCTTCAACAAAAGTAAGGCTTCGTGATTTAGACAATACTGGTGAATAATACTTTTAATATAAATAATTATCATTTAAATATATTTAATTGAATAAAAAGTTATATAAATTGTCATGAAAAAGTTTATTAAGGCTACTTTCAGTGTAGCCTTTTTCTTTTAGTTTATATTTTAATAAGTATAAATTTTTATAATTTTTAATACCTTTTGGTAAATGCTTTGTTCCATTAAAATCAGTACCTATACATAGGTTGTCAATACCATATCTTGAATTAAAATAATCAATGTGCTTTATAATATCATTAATATTTGCATGATGTGTTCCATTTAAAAAATCACTTACTAAACAAAGTCCAACAAGTCCACCACTATCAACAATCATTTTAAGTTGATAGTCTTTTAAGTTACGTTGATGATTATTAACTGAGTTAAATGCTGTATGTGAACAAAAAAGTGGTTTTGATGTAATGTGTGCCAGATTCATAAAACTATGTTCATTTAAATGACTTGCATCTATTTGAATATTATGCTCTTCAAGTGTTTTAATAACAATTTTACCAAACTCTGTAATTCCGGAATTGTCATAACATCCACCAGCGAGAACATTATTATAGTTCCATGTAAGTGATACATAACAAGGTTTTAATGAAATAAGTCTTGCTAAATTTTGGCGTGTAGCAAAATAAAAGTCCTCTATTGCTACGGGACTTTTTAAATTACTTGCAATATCAATCATTTTTGTTTTCATTTCTACTTTTTGCATAACATTACCAGTAAGTTCCGTTGTCCAAATTGCAGAAATTGTATTAGCATTACTTTTTTCAAGAGAAATATAATATTTTTTAAGTTGATTAATATTATGCTTTTTTATTGCACAATCATTGTGAGCATCTAAAATAAAGTTTTTCATACTAAATTATATTACTTAAAAGTATATTTCATACAAAAAAAGCACCTTTCGGTGCATTTTTTATTGTGCAATATCTGTTGCACGTGTTTCTCTGATTATATTAACTTTAATTTGACCTGGATATTCTAGTTCAGATTCAATTTTGCGCGCTATTTCTTTTGCAAGTACAATCATGCCGTCATCATTAATTTCTTCGGGCTTAACTGCAATACGAATTTCACGACCTGCTTGAATAGCATATGAAGTTTGTACACCTTTAAATCCATTCGCAATAGATTCAAGTTTTTCAAGACGTTTAACATAAGTGTCAAGTGATTCACGTCTTGCACCTGGCCTACTACTTGATATTGCATCAGCAACTTGAACAAGTATTGCCTCAATAGAACCATATTCAACACCGCCATGATGAGCCTCAATACAATGAATAACTGCTGGCGATTCTTTATATTTTTTAGCAAGATCCACACCAATAGAAATATGTGTGCCTTCCATTTCAAAGTCAACAGCCTTACCTATATCATGAAGTAGTCCGGCACGTTTTGCAAGTGCAACATCAGCGCCAAGTTCACCAGCAAGAAGCCCTGCAAGATACGAAGTTTCTAGTGAATGTTTTAAACAATTTTGACCATAACTTGTACGATATTTAAGTCTTCCTAAAATCTTAATAAGTTCAGGATGTAAGTTGTATACTCCTGCATCAAAAGTTGCATTTTCGCCTGCTTCTTTAATGGTTTTTTCTATATCTTTCTTTACTTTTTCAACGATATCTTCAACTCTTGCTGGATGTATTCTACCATCTGTTATAAGTTTTTCAAGAGTAAGTCTTGCAACCTCTCTCCTTATTGGGTCAAATGAAGATAAAATAACTGCCTCTGGTGTATCATCAACAATTAAGTCAACACCTGTTGCTGCTTCAATGGCACGAATGTTACGACCTTCACGTCCAATAATTCTGCCTTTCATTTCGTCTGATGGAAGTGCGACTGACGTAACAGTAACTTCACTAGTTTGGTCTGTTGCGCATTTTTGAATTGCAAGACTTATGATATTTCTTGCTTTCTTTTCACCATCTTCACGTGCGTTGTTTTCAATTTCACGTACAATGCTACCAGCCTCTTTATTAGCCTCATCTTCAATGACACTGATAAGTTGCTTTTTAGCCTCTTCACGCGATAGTTTAGAAACATTTTCTAGTTCTACAACGATGCTTGCTTGAAGTTTTTTAGTTTCTTCCTCTGATTTTTCAAGCCCTCTCATCTTCGTTTCTACATCTTTACGATAATCATCAAGTGATTGATTTTTCTTTTCAATTAATTCTTCTTTTCTATCAAGTGATTCTTCTTTTTGAACAAGTCTATTCTCTAAACGTTGTACCTCAGTTCTTCTGTCCTTTATTTCATTTTCTACATCATTTTTTACTCTCAATGCTTCTTCTTTTGCTTCAACAACTGCTTCTTTTCTAAGTGTTTTTGCTTCAATTTCTGCATTTTGTAAAACCTTTACTGCCTCAGCCTTTGCATTACCAATGGTTTTTTTATTAACAGAATTTGTTATAAAATAACCTGCAATTATACCCGAAGCAAGTGTAGCAACAGCAATTATTATTGCTAGCCATACTGCCATCATATACTATTCCTCCTAAAACTATTTATTAAGATAAATTTCAATATTCGTCAAATGCCTCGCATTTGTAAAAGTGATTCATTAAACGATTTAGTAAAAATACTAACATGTCCATATTATCACGGACATGTTAGTATAGTCAAGTTTTTTAATGTTATTTATCTTCTGTCAAGAATAAATTTTAAACGCCAAAAGAAAGTGCTTTAATTTTGTTTTCAATTTCAAGAGAAACTGCTGGATTATTTTGCAAATAAGCCTTTGCATTTTCTTTTCCTTGTCCAATTTTTTCATCATTATATGCAAACCAAGCGCCACTTTTTTTAATGATTTCTTTTTCAACTGCAACATCTAAAATACAACCCTCTTTTGATATCCCAAGACCATAAATAATATCAAATTCTGCTGTTTTAAATGGTGGTGCAAGTTTATTTTTAACAACTTTAACTTTTGTACGATTACCAACAGAATCAACGCCATCTTTAATGACATCAATTTTTCTAACATCAAGTCTTATACTTGTGTAAAATTTAAGTGCTTTACCACCCGGTGTAATTTCTGGTGAACCAAACATTACTCCAACTTTTTCACGTAATTGATTAATAAAGATTACGCAAGTTTTTGTTTTATTTGTAATGCCAGCAAGTTTTCTAAGTGCCTGTGACATAAGTCTTGCTTGCAACCCGATATGATTATCACCCATTTCGCCATCAATTTCAGCCTTTGGTGTAAGTGCTGCAACTGAGTCAATAACTATGATATCTAGTGAACCACTTCTAACAAGTGCCTCAGTAATTTCTAGTCCTTGTTCGCCAGTATCTGGTTGTGAAACATAAAGGTTTTTGATATCAACACCCAAACGCCCAGCATAAATTGGGTCAAGTGCATGTTCTGCATCAATAAAAGCGGCAGTACCACCTAATTTCTGTGCCTCAGCAATTATATGAAGAGATACAGTTGTTTTACCTGATGATTCAGGCCCATAAATTTCTATAATTCGACCACGAGGCATACCACCTATACCAAGCGCCAAGTCAAGAGTTAAACAACCCGTTGGTATAACATCAATTTTTTCCGCTGGTGTTTCACCAAGTTTCATAATTGAACCTTTACCAAATTGTTTTTCGATTTGACCGATTGCCTGTTCAAGGGCTTTTTCTTTTTCAGTATTCATTTTTTTCTCCTTATTTTAATTGCTCTATAATCATAAAACATGTTAACTTAGCCAAATAATTCATGATTTTTGTTTTAGATTTAAAAGGTACTTTAATTTGTTTTGTCATAATGTCTGATTTATTAATTATGGCAATTTCTGCACAACCCTGTTCTGCATGTGCAAAAGCATATGGTTTGCTGTCCGATTCTTCAAGTTCCGCAAGCGTTACAACACAAATATCTACTTTCGTTGAAGACTCAATATTTTTAGTTATTTCACTAATTATTTCACGACTAGCAAGTCCAAAACTTGTAATTGTTGAAGGCTGTATTGAATAATTATCAACAATAAATGTATTAGACGTAAAGACTATACCAGAATCCAAAGTTAGTTCACTTTCTTTTTGCAAAGAAAGTTTGCTCGCAATAAGTCCACCGCTTCCCTGTTCTATTGTTTTAAGTTTTCTACATCTAAGTTTTAGTAACCATGATAATCTTGCGTAAATTGAAATTGATTCTTCTGCATAAATGTTTTCTCTAAGTGCAATTACTGCATTTTTAATATCAAAAGCAGAAGCAAGTTCGCTAATTGTAATTTCTGCATCTAAATCATTTTCTTTAATATCAAACAATTCATTCGGAACTGAAAGTTTATTTAATTTTTCTTTAATTTGTAATGATGAAATATTGAAAGTTTTTAATTTAGTTTCTGCCATTATTTATTTGAAGAGCCTTTAAGTGCAGGCACTGCTTTTAATGTATAATTAATACCAGAAAGTAAAGACAATAATGCACCAATAACTAGTAGAACTTCACCAATAATCATTACAAATAATATTTTAGAAGCCTCAATTCCAGCGCCAATAAGACCAAGATATAACATAAGAATTAAAGATGCCGAATCAAGAAATAATGACTTAATTTTACCGAAAATATCAGCAGCAATAACAATGCCTTTACTTGCTGAAATTTGTCTTATTCCTGCAACCAATATATCTCTAAGAACAACTACAATAAGTATAAGAGATGCAAGGAACGTTGGTTGAACTGCTCCATACATTATTACAAGTATCATAGCGCTTGTTGCTAAGAACTTATCTGCAATTTGGTCAATAAATTTGCCAAAATCGGTAATTAAATTGTATTTTCTGGCAATTTTGCCATCTAAAAAGTCTGTAAACGAACCAATAATAAATATTGCACTTGCAATAAATATTCCTATTCCATAAGGGATTGGCAACATAAATATAAGTATCATAATTGGTGCGCAAATCATTCTAAAAATTGATAGTTTATTTGGTAGATTCATCTATTCTTTCTCCTTTTAAATCATATTGTTGAACGTGTTTAATTTTAACTTTATATGTTTCACCTATATCGACTGGTTGTTTTGAAGTGAAATATATTAAAGTATCAATTTCGGGGGCTTGATATTCGCATCTGCCATAAAACAATTCTTTTTCATAATCAATGCCTTCATAGCAAACATCAAGTACTTTACCTATAAATTTCTTGTTATTAGATATAACATTTTTCTTTTGAATTTTAACGAGTTTAACCAATCTTTTTTGTTTTGTTCTTTCATCTATTTGGTCTGGCATGGTAGATGCAACTGTTCCCTCTTCCTTTGAATAAGCGAAAAAGCCAACATTTGTAAGTTTATATTTTTTAATGAAATTATATAACAAATTGAAATCATCATCAGTTTCACCAGGAAAACCAACCATAAATGTTGTTCTTATTGCTATTGCATTTTTTTGTGATTGAATTTTTTCAATAAGCGTAATAATATTTTCGTATGTTGTGTGTCTATTCATTCGTTTAAGAACTTTTGTTGACACATGTTGAAGAGGAATATCAATATAAGAACATAGTTTTGGATTTGAATTTAGTTCTTCAATAAGTTCATCTGTTACAAGTTCAGGATAACAATACAAGAGCCTTATCCATTTCAAATCTGTAATTTCAGAAAGTCTGTGTATGAGTTCAACAAGTTGTGGTTTTCCATACAGGTCTTCGCCATACCTTGTAACATCTTGTGCAACAAGAATTATTTCATTAGACCCACCCGCCGTCAAAGATTTAGCCTGTTTAACCAGTGATTCCATATCCCTTGAACGGTATCTTCCACGAATAAATGGTATTGTACAATATGAACAAAAATTATCGCAACCATCGGCTATAAGTAAATACGCATAATGATTTGGTGTTGTTATAATTCTATCTTCCACGTTTAGTAAATGATTGCAAGAATCAATTTTAACTAATTGATTAGTTGAGGTTTTTAAACTTTCAATTATTTCAACAATTTTATCATATTCATTAATACCAAGGAAGGCATCAACCTCTGGAAGGTCGGCCTGCATTTCTGGTAAATATTTTTGTGGCATGCAACCGGTTACAATTAATTTTTTGCATGTTTTAATTTTTTTAAATTGTGACATTTCAAGAATAGTTTCCATTGATTCTTTACGTGCATTAGCAATGAAAGCGCAAGTATTTATAATAATAATATCCGCACTTGCAGAGTCAGACGTAAAAGAGTAGCCTGCTTTTTTTAAAAGAGTAAGCATATTTTCCGTATCAACCCTATTTTTGTCGCAACCTAGCGATATAACGCCTATTAGTAATTTTTTATTCATTTTCTTTTTCCTTGATATTTTTATTCTATATTGAATAATTTTTTATAACAATAGTTAATTTTGTTTACTCGTCACCAAACAATTCTATGTACTGTTCCATTGTAACATAAACCTCACGCGCTTTGCTACCGTTTGCAGGAGAAACATAGCCACGAAGTTCCATTTGGTCAATAATACGTGATGCACGAGCATAACCGACATAAAATCTTCTTTGAATCATTGACGTTGAAGCAGTATTACTTTCTATACAAAGTTTTAATGCTTGCGGTAAAAGTTCATCAAAAGTATTGGATTGTTCATTTGAGTTATCTTTTCCAGAAGTATCGGTTGGTTCTTCTTTTGTTGTATAAATTTCCTTTTCTATTTCGGCATCATATTCAGATGCGTTATGTTCTCGAATATAATCAACAACGGCCTTAACCTCGCTCATTGTAATATAAGAGGCTTGAAGACGGGTACATACATTGCTATCCTGTGGTGAATATAACATATCACCTTTACCAAGAAGTTTTTCAGCGCCACTTTCATCAAGAATAGTTCTAGAATCAATAGCATTGGTAAGTGCGAACGAAATACGTGTTGGTAGGTTTGCTTTAATTGTACCAGTAACTACTTCAACACTTGGACGTTGTGTTGCTATTGCAAGGTGAATACCTCCCGCTCTACCTAATTGAGATATACGTTTTATTCTATCTTCAACTTCGCGTTTACCAGCCATCATAAGTTCGTTTAACTCATCAACAATAATTACAATATAAGGTAATTTTTTCTCTTCACCAGATTTTACTATGTCAAGATTATTATATTCAGCAAGATTGACAACCCCATATTTATTAAATACGTCATACCTTCTTAGCATTTCCTTGACTGCCCAAGATAATGAATTAATTGCCTTATCAACTTCGCTAACAACATTTGGTAGCATTAAGTGTGGCATTCCATTATATATACTAAATTCGACCTTTTTAGGGTCAATCATAATAAATCTAAGTTGTTCAGGAGAGCATTTATACATAAGGCTTATAATTGTGTTATGTAAAAATACTGATTTACCAGAATTTGTTGAACCAGCAATAAGCATATGTACCATTTTTGGCATGCTTGCAACAACAATGTCACCTGAAATATTTTTGCCTATTGCGACTGGCAATATTGCCGAAGACTTAGAAAATTCGTCAGATTCGATAATATCTTTAAGCCCAATAACTGAGTGTACATCATTTGGAACTTCAACACCAAAAGCATTTTTACCAGGAATAGGTGCTTCAATACGAATACCGCTTTTTGCACATAATCCCATGGCTATATCACTTTCATATGTAAGAATTTTCCTAACAGGAATACCCCTTGGCATTGCAAGTTCATAACGCGTTACCGCAGGTCCACGTACAACGTGAAGTACTTTTGCCATTATTTTAAAGTTGGCTAAAACGGTTTCTATAATTCGGCTATTTTTTTCATAGTCTGCGCCATATTTTGAAGGGTCATCCGACTTTGTGGTCAAAAGAGATGTTGGCGGACAATTATATTTGTAATCTATATTAGTTGGACGAGTATCAAAAGAACTTTTAATTGGAGGAGTTATTGCCCCTGCAAATTGCATTTGCTTTTCTTCTCTTCTTGTATTGCTATCAACTCTAAAACTTGAATCATTAAATGGATTGGTTTGTCTATCAGTAAACGGATTATCAAGTGGGCGCTGTTCACCCCTATATATATTGTTTGGAATTTCACGAGATTTACGCGGTGATAAGTCTGCACCTCTACCAGAAGATTTGCGTTCAAAATCATCTGCCCTATTGTCAAACCTTGTGTTTGATAGATTGTCATCAAATTTTGGTTCAGTTCTATCAATAAATCTTGAAGAATTAAAATTGTTTGGAATACGTTCTTCTGGTGAATTTCTATTGTCCTGATAATTTGGTCTTTCATAATTACGCGGATTTTGATTTTCATTATTGTAATTTTGTTTTCGAATGTCTTCATTAATTTGTGTATTCATACGGTCTTTTACATTACTAGAAATTCGGTCTTCCGGTGCTGTTGTCTTTTTACTTGAAAAGGTTGGGTAAATTACTTCATCTTCGTCATCGTCATCATCGTCATCATCGTCATCATTAATATTGTCCCATTCAGGAGAAATATCATTATTATTTATACTTGATGGATTAAAAGGTTGAGGCTCATCACTTTGACTTTCGGTTACTTTTTTATTGTTTGTAAAAAATGTAGGCAAAACTGGTGTCGTAATATAACCCTTTTTAGATGTAAATTTTTCAGGGTCATAAGATGTTGTGGATGCAAGTTCATCAAAAGAATATGCCTTAGGCTCATCTTTTTCATTATTTGGTTGAACAAAATTGGTCTTATTTTCATCACTTATATTTGTTTTGGTTTCTGAATAATTTTCTCGCGCTGATTCCATAAACTTATCGCCTACAAAGGTAGCCGTTGTATCTATTGGCTTAAATTGTTCTCCAAAAGTTAAAACACTTGAAGGTATTTCTTTTTCTTCTGGCAAAGACTGCACGCGTTGTCTTGTATGCGAGTTTACTTTTGTTAAGTATTTATTTGCTTGTAAAGCCGAATCTATTGCAAGCCCTACAAAAACACATGTTGAAATACTAAAAGTTACAATGGTACCTGCCGTACCAAGTATTGCTTTAATAAAAAACACAGGTATACCCATAACTACACCACCAATAGTTATGTTTGGTGTTAATGTATAACACGAACTTAGATAAGCACCAAATTGTTTTATACTATCATATTGATTTAAAAGAGGCGCTGAAATAATTGTATGTAGTAATGCTAAAAACGATATAAATGCAATTAATAAAAATGAAGCATATTTGATATCTATTGAATAGGTCTTATTAGATATAAAAATTGCGCCTATTAGAAATAATACGACACAAAGAGGATACATTATAAGTCCTAAAATTCCAACAAAGAAGTTTGTAAATGGTTTACATGCGGGAATTAGCGATAAAATAATAAAAGTTAAAGAAACAAGCATCATAGAAATGCCTATAATCTTTAAAACAACATTTTTAGAATTACTATTATTTGTTGTCACTATTTCGCTCCTTATTACTGCTTATATTATTTTAACATATATAACTACTCTATGACAAATGAAATGGTTTAAATTTTACAACTATTACAACAATATTGTCCTTTAAAATAGTATATAAACAAAACAGGTAATAAAAAAACCAACCTATAAGGTTAGTTTTTAATTGTATCTGATACGGTTGTAATAGTTAGTTTTGATTGGTTAATTGTTTTGATAATTCTTTCAAGCGCCTCCGCGGTTTTTTCTGTTGGGTGCATTAATATTAAATCACCGCTCTTTATATTCTTTACTGCTCTATTATATATTACTTCTGCATCTTTATCACGCCAGTCAACTGTATCACGAGTCCACATGATTGTTTTATATCCTAGATTTTCCGCCACCTTAACTGTCATGTTTGAATATGAACCGCTAGGTGGTGCAAATAAATTCATTTTAACTTTAATATGTTCGAATACAACTTTGTCACAAAGAGATATTTCATTGTTGTTTGCTTCAAAGTTTAAGTGTTCATGATTTTTATGGTTATAACCATGGTTACCTATTTCATGTCCCTCATCAAAAATTCTTTTTAATAGTTCAGGGTACATGGCACACCACGAGCCACCAACAAAAAATGTTGTCTTAACATTATATTTTTTAAGAGTATTTAGCATACCCTCTAAGTATTCATTACCCCAATATACATTAATCATAAGTGAAACCTTGTTTGTTTTTTCATTTCCAGCATAAATTACATTGTCCGCGGTGGCGGAAACATTGCGTAGTCTGGTTTCGTTAAAAGTAAAAGCAAAAACTAGACTTATAAATATAAGTAGTAATAGGTTTGCTGTAAACAAAGTGAAGATTTTGTATTGTTTCGTTTCCATATTAAAGCATACGAAATAAAATTATAAAAAATACCCTTTATTTGTAAACAAAGCATAAGTTTTTAAATAAGCAATTAAAATAATTTGTAGACTAAAAAAAGCCATTATAATCTGGCTCTTTTTATAAGTTATAACTTTATGAATTTTTTGTTTTAATTATCAGCATGTTTATATAGGTTAAACATAGATATTATATAAACTATGATATTATAGTTTTTCGATAAGTTTTAAGTCAACTCTACCCTTTTCGTCAACCTTAATAACTTCAACCTTAACCTTGTCACCAATATTTATAACATCTTCAACTTTCTCTACTCTTTCTTTTGAAAGTTTAGAAATGTGAACCATGCCATCAAGACCGGCTTTAAGTTGTACAAAAGCACCAAACTGCATAATTCTAACAACAGTGCCTTCAAAAACTTGACCAACTTCGGCTTCGAAACAAATGTCTTTTATAATTGCTTTTGCTTTTTCATTCTTTTCTTCGTCAGTAGAGGCAATCATAACTTTACCTTCATCAGTAATATCAATCTTAACACCAGTTTCTTCAATAATTTTATTTATTACTTTTCCGCCAGAACCAATAACATCACGAATTTTATCAGGGTCAATATTAAATGATATAATTTTTGGCGCATATTTGTTTAAATGTGTTCTTGGTTTATCAATAACAGCAAGCATTTTGCCTAAAATTTCAAGACGGCCAACTTTTGCTTGTGCAAGTGCTTTGGTAAGAACTTTTTTATCAATACCCTTTATTTTAATATCCATTTGAATTGCTGTAATACCCTTTTCAGTACCAGCAACTTTAAAGTCCATATCTCCAAGGAAATCTTCTATTCCTTGTATGTCTACTAACATCACATAATCATCTTCATTTTCTGGATTTGTAATTAATCCTGTTGAAATTCCTGC
>JAVWAR010000014.1:0-13358 GCA_036649955.1 Clostridia bacterium
TTGAAATTCAATAATATAATTTTAGCCATACTTATGATGGCGGTTTCTTTAATGCCCGCAATGGCTTTTAAAAATAATGAAACCTATGCCGCCTCTACCGCTGTGCCAACTAATAATAACCACACCACATACAATAATTATGTTACAGCATATGAAGGTGGTTATAAATTTACAAACAATGCAGTTTCATATAAGGCTGCAACCGTAAATACTTCGCTTATTTCAGTTTATACTATTTATTCAAATCAAAGCATTACGCTTGTTAAGGGTTTTGAAAAATATAATGAGAAACCTGTCATTTATACTAACATTACAAATACAACAAGCAAGGTTTTTGATGGTAACGCAACGACATATTTTCTTCAAAGTGTAGCGTCTACTACACAAACAATAATATCATTTGCTTATAAATCAAGCGAAACAAGTACAATAGAATTTATGAGATTGTATATTGTTCAATCACCATCATATAATTATACAAATGGCAGTTACTTGTTTAATGGAGGCACAACAGCACAAACTGAAATTGACCAGCCATCAGACGACTATACGTATACAGGTGATGCCAGTGTTCCCTATTCAATGACTCTATTATTGAAGGGTACGGAACTTGAAAAAATTAATAAACTTGAAAGTGGAGCAACATTAAATTACATAAATCAAGTTGTTGTTGATTTTTATATAAATGGTAGAAAATATACAATGAATACCGCAGGCAAGGTTGTTGACCAAGAAATTAAATTTACTCAATCCGGTTCTTATATAATTGAGATTTACGATAAAACATATAATAAAGGTGAACAAGCAGCGGGTAAACGTGCCAATTATAAAAAATATACATTCACTATTGATAATGGGTTTTATATGCTTGGTATAAATGGTAATGTTGATAATGATTCATTTTTAGTTGATGGCCAGTATACAAACAATCCTGTAACACTTAAATTTCTTGGAATAAAAGAAAATGAACATGTAAATATTGAGGTTCGTAATCAAACAGATGCAAAGGATATTCTATATACTCATAAGGCTGATAAAACGAACAATTCATTACTTATAAATAAAGATGGCAGTTATTCTGTATTCAATAAAGATACAAATGAAAATTTGTTAGATTTCACAATAATATCAATGCTTAAACATGGTAAAATTCAAATTGATGGAACAGAAGATGACAAAACTATTACTGAAAAAGAATCAGAGTTTGTCACAAAAACAACGTTAAGTGTCAAGGTTGATATTCCCATTAAAGGTTCTGATTCTATTACAAGTATAACGTATTATACCTTTTCATATAGATGGACACCTTTGTCATATACCTCACCAATTTTAGGTGCATCTGTTGCCTCTGGCGGCCGCATAGGCGGTGAAGTCTTTATCAATCCTGTTGCATCAGGCAATTTTAAATTAACCGTAAACATGAATGGAACAATTCACACTTATGACAGCAATAGTGTTGCTATACCTGCCTCATTCAATGAAATTGGCAACTACACATTGACGCTTACTGATGAACTTGGTAATTCTGTAAATTATACTTTTGAAATATTTAAACCCATGAACGTAGCATCCATTGTTCTAATTTCAATCGGTGGCGTTGCTCTTGTAGGTCTGTTTATAGTAATTATAAAAGCGCGAAGTAATCTTGCTGTAAGATAATTTAAATTCTTAGGAGAAAAAATGAAAGTATTTGTAGCATGTGGAGGCGAATCTCCAAAAACAAAAATTTATGAACAACAAGCATATGAAATTGGTGAAAAACTTGCACAAGGTGGACATACATATATCCAAGGTGGACACACTGGTGGACTTATGGGCGCTTCATATGAAGGATTTAGAAAATATAGCAAAAATATTGAACTGATAGTACCTGAATATTATTATTATCAAGCATGTATTATGGATAACACTAATATATATCAAGTAAAAACAATTCATGATAGATTGAAACTTATTTGCGAGATATCTGATGCAGTTATATTTTTAGCGGGCGGTCTTGGAACTCTTGATGAAATGCTAACATGTATTGAATCAAAGCGAGGCTATGAGCATAATGCAAAGTTGATAATTTTAAATACAAATGGTTTTTATAATAACACTCTGGAACAATTAAAATTGTTTCAAGATGAAGGGATATTGAACTTTCCCCTATTTGAACTATTTGATGTTGCAAATTCTGTTGATGAAGTATTTAAACTACTTAAAACAAAAAGTAAACCAAGAAAAAGGCAGTAATTACTGCCTTTTCTTTTGAGCAAAATATATTTGCCTTAATTTCAAATCCTCAACTTCGCCTTCTTTTACACTGCTGTAAAATAAAAGTTTTGGATCACAAGATGTTGTTGTCGTAATAGTTCTAGCAAGTTGCCTTGCAAGCCCGCTATTACCATCAAAGACGTCTTTCCCTGTTCGTTTACGTATTTCATCTTTTAGAAAAACATAATGCGTACAGCCAAGTACAATAGCATCACAATTCTTTTTAAGGGCAGAATCAAGTATATGCAGAGCATATCCATAGTCGGCTATGGAATTGTCGTACAACCATTTTTCAATATGCGTAGCAAGGTCTTTTAAACTTTCAACAACAAATTCGGAAGTATAACCTGCAAGCAATTCACGAAACATACTTGAACGTGACGTAAGTGGAGTTGCAAGAACCATAACTTTTTTATTTGTTGTTGTAGCAAGCGCAATAGCAGGTTCGATGCAAATTATAGGTATATCATAATGTGACCTCAATGCTGTTTTTGAAACGGCAGAAGCCGTATTACATGCAATGACAATAGCACATAACGAATACGCAGAAAATTTTTCAATAATAGAAATTATTCTACCTTCAACCATAGAGGCCGACTTGCTACCATACGGCATAAAAGCCTTGTCGGCATAATAAATACAATTCAGAGTTGGAAGTACCTCACGTATACTATAAAGTGTTGTAAGACCACCAATTCCACTATCAATAATAAGACAAAATTTTTCACTCATACCATAATCTATGTAAAACAATATAAAATTGTCACTAAAATAAAGCGTTATATTATTTTTCCTAAAAACATTAAATATCTCTTGCTTTCTTTTGTTTATTGTGTTAAAATCACTTTGTAAAACATTTGAAAAGGAGTGCAGTTATGCCAAATATTAAATCAGCAAAAAAAAGAGTAGACGTTACTATTCGTAATCGTCAGATTAATAAAGGTAATCGTTCTGAACTTGCAACAGAAATCAAGAAATTTGATAATGCTGTAAAAGAAGAGAACGTTGCACTTGCAGAACAATTATTGCCAAAGACATTTGCTACTATTGATGAAAAGGTTACAAAAGGAACCATTCATAAAAATTGTGCAAATCATAAGAAAGCGACTGTTGCAAGCAAGTTAGACGCTTTAAAGAATAAAAAAGCATAATAATATACTTTTAATTATAGCACTATTTTAGTGCTTTTCTTTTGCAATTATTTTAATATGTTCTTTATTTTAAATATGCTTTTTTAATATTGCAAATTGTTTTAATATCTTTAATATAAAATAAAAAGACCAAAACTGGTCTTTTTATTATTCATTATTATCTTCTGATTGTTTATCGCCAGTCTTCTTTTCAATGTCTTTCTTAATTGCCTCTTCAATAACACCCCTATCTTCACTAGAAAGTTTTTCACTTTTATTCATCTTTTCAAGTTCATCAGTAATTATTTTTGCAATATCGTTCATTGACTTATTTGAAACAATGGCCTTTTTTGCTCTTGGTATTAAATACATACTATAAAGGAATGTTACAATCAGAGATACCACTGCAATTATTGAAACAATCATATATGCTTCAATTTTCGAATTTGACCAAGCCTTTGGCACAACAGCAAAAGAACCATCAAGTGCAGAACTCAGCCCGTTTGTTGAAATAAATTTTTCCAAAGAACTTGTAACAATAGCAATATTATTTAGATATTGACCATTAGTTGCCTCACTTATATATTGTCTTGAATCATTTATAGTTCCAGTAATATTTTGTTTTCCGCCAACCTCTGATGATGAAAGCGCAGTTGACGAAGAATAAGAACCTCTAAATAAATTAAGCGTCACAACACCGGCTTTTATAAAATTAATATTGTCGTTATCAATCCCAACATGCTTGTATGATAAATTAAGTTCATTTTTGCCATTAGTTACGGTTTTAAAATAATTAATGTTTTTTATTTCATAACTAGCGGAATTTTTCATAGTATTTTCAAGATAATCCATATATTTGTTTTTATTTTCAAAAGTATACATATACATGCTATCACCATATGTGATATTTCCAATATTAATCATAGCAAGAATTTTACTCTGTTTAGCACTATCTATACCATTACAAAAGAAAGCAGAACCCGCCCTTGCATCTTCTCCCGCACCAAAGAACACAAATTGAATATCATAATCAAATTCTTTATCTTTTATAGAATCAGCAAGTAAAATTATAGAAGCAACAGAACCTGCACTTGAATTTAAACCTTCAATAGAATTTGCTGTATCACTAAATGTTTTTGCTATATCATTATCGTAATTTGTTCCTATAATTAATGTTTTTGCATCCTTAGTTGAACTTTTTTTAGTAAAAATAACGTTTTGAGAAGAAAAACTTGCATCATTATATGCTGAAATGTAATCAAAAGATTGTAAACCAGTTTGATTAAACTTTTCAAATGCCTCACTTCCATCTGCTTTTTTAATGGCAGATAGTTTACTTACAATATATTCGCTTGCTTTCTTTTCTCGAATAGTCCCTGCACTTCGTGATGGGTAATTTGCACATATTTCATTTAAAATTGTAGCAACTTTTGTTTCTTCGGCAGACGTTGTAATTTTCGTTTCAGCAAAAGTATTCTCATAAATTTTAGGAGAAAAACAACATGGAACTAAAACAACTAAACTTAAAAGAATGTATAATAATTTTTTCATATTCATGCCCCCTATAACCATGCAAAAATCAAAATTTCATATAAAATTAAGGGAATCATAATTCCATTAAAAATAAATGGTGCAATAGCGTCATCAAAAAACTTATAACGCAAATCAAAGTACATACAAAATACAACAACGAAATCAAGAACCAAAGTAATAACCGCTATATAGGCAAACATGTATGGAGCAAGCATAAATAAAAGCCCAATTATGCCCAAAACTATATTTCTAAGCATGAACCAAAATCTAAAACGTGTATTAATAACGGTTTTTGGAATAAATTTAATATATAAGTTAAATGAAGATACAAAATGAAATATCATAAGCAAAAATTCAAAAAACAGCCAACTGACAATACCAAAAATAAGAGAATACACAACTAAATCTAACATTGTTTGAACTGTACCCATAATACCAGAAAAAGAACCGGTATCATTTGCTAAAAATATTACATTATAAAACCCCGAAAACGCAAAAGATAAAATCAAAAGATATGGCATAATTTTTTGCCATATTAATTGATTTTTTGAAATTTTACCCTGTGTTGGAACTACTAGTATTGGATTTATGTTCATTATATCACCTTATCATTAGTATATTTAAAACGACAAAAAATATTGCAGTTTCATCTTTCATTAGTCCAGACTTAATATCTTCATCAGCCTTTGCCAACAAATCAACAATCGTTTTAAGTTTGCGTTGCGTGTAATTTTTGGCTTGTCCAAACATCATCTTTACCGCAAACTCTTTGATATGAAAATAATCAGCAAGCCTTGACAATGATTCTTTATTATTAATTGAAATATAAAGTAATCTACGATAATGATTATATAGTGGAGTTAAAATTGAATAACTAGACTTTTCCTTATCGTTAAGTTCATATAAAATATCAAGGGCTTTTTCCTTATTCCCTTTTGCAATAGCATCAGTAAGTTCAAAAATTTTATAATCTTTATCTTCTACAACCATATCTTTTATGTTTTGAGTTGTTATATTTCCATTATCACCAACATAAGACACAAGTTTAGAAAGTTCACTAGATATACGTGTTAAATCACTAGAACAATATGCAAATAATAATTCCTTTGCATCACTATTCATAGACACATTAAAAGGTTTAAGAAGTTTAGATTCAGTCCAAGAATTCAACAAATTGATATCAAGTTTATCGCAATCAATAATGGTAATATTCTTAACATTTTTAAAAGTTTCAGTTGATTCAGGATTGAAAAACACAAGAACGGTAGTGCTTGCAGGATTGCTAGTATATTTGTTGAGTTCCTGAATTTCAGCACCAGATTTTGTTGTATAATCTTTTACAATAACCAATCTTTTATCATCACCAAATGGGAATATTAAGCAATTTTCAATTATATCATGCATAAGCATTTTGTCTTGACTTAAAAGTGCAGTATTCATTTCGGGAATATTACAGCCCACCCTTGAAGAAACCATTTCTAGCGCAAGATAACACAAAAATCTATCTTCGCCTTTAATTAAATATACTTGTTCTATATTAACTTGCAAACTTTTTTTTAGTTCAATAAACTTCATATTTTTCTCCAAGTACAATAAGTATATCATAACACAATTAAAATGTAAACCACTCATAAAGTCTAAATTATAATAAATAACAAAAGTAAAATTAATAAAAAAATACTTATTGATATAATCTTTGTTTTGGTTTTGACTAGAAAATAATTAGAGGCAGATATCATTGCGCCAGTATATGGAATAAAACAAATTGCATTCATCTGCTTATTAATATTACCAACACCCGTTGAAGACACAACAACACTTAACCTTACTAAAAGATAAAATAAAATTTCAGGAACTTTCATTAAAAATCCCATAAATGGTAGAATTAAAGTAATAATTGTAATAACAAATAAACTCATAAACGCTATACTTGCAATGGGAATGGCGAAAATGTTTGTTATAATTGATAACACTGGAAACGTTCCAAAAAAATATAGTGTAAACGGAAGAGTACCTATTGTTGCCGACATACTCATGGCAAGCGAACTTGAAAGCCAATTATAAAATATTTTACTAAAAAGTAGTTTTATAGGCTGATACAGCAACATTATTCCAAAAACAGCAGAAAAACTTAGTAAAAAACCTATGTTTAAAATGTTTAAAGGATTAATTATAAGTAAAATAATTCCGGCAAACGAGAGCGCTGAAAGACCATCATATTGTTTTCCGCATGCTGATGCAAATAATAAAACCACACTCATGAATCCTGCTCTTACAATAGATGGTGAAAAGCCACAAATCCAAGCATAGATAAATAGAACAAAAGAAATAATTGAAAGTTTAAGCCACCTACTCATTCTTATCTTGTTTGTAAGAAAATTGAGAATAAGTACTAAAAATCCAACGTGCAATCCACTAACAGCAAGTAAATGGCTGATTCCACTTTCTTTAAAGGACTCTTTTGCCTGAGGGTCTAAACTTGACTTATCACCAACTAACATAGCATAACTTACGCCAGCAATTTCACTGGACATATTACTAAATATTCTATCTTTAATTTGCCTTCTCAATAGGTAATCAAGCGACTTACCGCTTTGTAATTCTATAATATCTTCTTCCTGTGCATAACATTTTGCATATTCGTTTGGAGTCTTATTAAAATTATAGTTTTTAGAAGAGGCGGTTGTTCTCAATTTTGCTATAAATATTATCTTATCGCCACGACTTACTTCACTTGAAAAACTAGAAAAATATACAGAAGATTTGTATGGTAACTTAATTGCCTTGTCACCACTTGAAATTGAAACATTGTTTAGTAAAATATAAGTACCTTTGTTGGACGAAACATTTTCTATTGTTGCTGATACCATATAAGTTTGATTGTTTGTAAATAATGGTTTTTCAATAATAGCGCCTATGCTAAGAACAGAAGAAAGCCCAACAAACATTAAACTTATAGCCATAACTATTGACACAATATGCTTTATAAGCATATCTTTTTTATAAAAAATTGATAACACAATAATTACAACTGGAATAAATAAAAGAAATAGATAAAAAGGGCTTGAAACACAAGAAATACCAACAATAGAACCAAATGATAACATAATAAAAACAAAAAGCATTGGCCTGTAATTAAAAAGTTTCATCATCAGTTCCCCTTAGTAAATTTATGTTAGTATATCAGTCTTACCTGAAAGATTCAAATAAAATAAAGTACTTAATAAAAAAGTCTTGCTTGCAGATATTTATTATGATATAATCTAGTAGTTAAATATGCCATCATAGTCTAACGGTTAGGACACTAGCCTCTCACGCTGGGGATTGGAGTTCGATTCTCCATGGTGGTACCATTAACAAAAAAAGAAGATTAATCTTCTTTTTTATTTTATAAAAATAATATATAATTTTATGAGTAAAATACACCCAAACAAGATATAAATGGTTATTATTTTATATCAATGTTCCAGTACGTTTTTGCTGTTCAATTTTCATTATTTCTTTTTGAATACTTTCCAATTCTTCCTCTTTTTCAAGTAAAGAATCTGCATATTTAAGAGCAATTTTATTCAATAATTTTTTACCCTTTGCTGAATATGGGTCAAAGTTAGAATTTGTTGTTTTTTCTTTAACTTCAAGCAAATACAACTCATTAATATTTGCAATTTCGTTACCAATATCATCAATTTTTTTTAATAATTCGTCCATACTATTCCCCTTTAATGGCACAAGTGACATCGGAAATTGTTGCAATTTTCATAGAAAGCACCTTGTCAATTTTACATATTTCTTCAAGGGCAATTACAAAAGCCGTTATAATTGTAATATTGTTAAGTTCTAAGGCTTCTAAAAGCGCATCAATAATTTTATTCACGGCAACAACATTGACTCTTTTATTTTTTTTCGTATTAATACACATAGACAAGTCTTTAAGTAAAAAGGTTATTCTAGAAACGACAGATACGTCTAATTTATTTTGTTTTGTCGGCTGTTTAGTTTTAATTTTAACACCAGCAATGCTTGAAACAACCAAGTCCTTCCATGACGCTAAAATTGAATTACAAAACATAATGAATTTTTCATTTTGTGTTTCTGCAACATAATAAGTATCAATAAATTTAAATAGATTAATTTTCTTTTTATCAAAATTATCAAACAAAGAAAACACAAATGCAATACTTGTATAAGTTTCTTTTGGCAAAGTAAACATTCCCATGCGCCTTGTTGCACGTTTCATTTCATTATCATAATTGAAATTAATCATACATTCTGCAATCAGACTATAAATACGTTCACTGCTCGCAACTACTGATAGCAGTTCTGCAATTTTTTTATCCACAAGTGCAAGTTTAGAATTGGCAAGTTTATCGCAAGCCTCTTCAAAACATTTAGTTTCATCTAAAAGTTCCATACTTCACCTCTACAACATCATTTTAACAAATATATTGCAAATTCAAAAGCAAATTATGTATAATTTATATAATTTTACAACAATTTTCAATAAACTATTCAATTTTTCATTTTCTTGTGTTATAATACAATTATAGAACAATATAAAAGGTATAGAATTATGGAAATGACAACAAGCACAACAGTAAGCAAACTCGTACTTTTATACGTTTTCGATAAAATGGAAATGCCTCTTACAGAAAATACTATTATTGACATGTGTTGCAGTCGAAATACATGGATTACTTATATGAATTGTAAAGAAGTATTGTCCGACCTTATCGAAATAGGCTTCATTGTGAAATCAAATAAAAATGGTGATGAATATTACACGCTAACAACTGATGGTAGAAGTTGCTTATCTTACTTTTTCATGAAAATACCAAGCAGTTTGCGTGATGAAATTGCTTTATACATTAAAAACAACAGAATTAATCTTAAACGCAAGCAAGAATATTTTAGGAACTACTATAAAAATGCAGATGGCAGTTATACGGTTGTTATGAGAATTGTAGAACCACTTGGCACGAAACTTGAACTTAAACTTAATGTAGCAAATAGATATAATGCAAAACTAATTTACAATAAATGGGAAGAAAAAGCGGGACAAGTTTATGGTGCTTTATACGATATATTAATAGAATAGGAGAATTAAAATGGAAGTATTTTCAACAAAGGGTACATGTGCAAGACAAATTGTTTTTGAAGTAGAAAATAATGTTTTGACGGATTTAAGATTTATTGGCGGTTGCAGTGGTAACTTGCAAGGAATTTCAAGACTTGTAAAGGGTATGAAATTAGATGATATTATTGCAAAAGTTGAGAACATACAATGCAGAAATGGAACATCTTGCCCAGACCAACTTGCAAAGGCACTAAAAGAATATAAAGCAAAACAAATTAAATAAATTTTAATTTTCATTAATGCTGACTTTTAAATTATTATATTTATAAAAAAACACCACATACTTATGTGATGTTTTTATTTTAATTTAATTATTCCACTTTTCCTATAAACTCAGCACCTATAAGAACTTCCTTTTTATCAACTTCCTTTTTGTTTGCATCTAATGAAACTCTATACATATATACTTTTTTAGTTGTACTTGTTCCAACGGCCTTTTCAACAAATCCATAAACATAATTACCAATAATTTCAGTAGTCATATTCCCTTTTGTTTCAACAAACGCATCATCAGAAAGTAATGTAACTTCAATATTTTCTCTCAGTGTCTTATCGCTAGTTGTATAATCAATGCTATTGATAGAACTATCACTTGAATCAACAAAAACTAAATAACCTGTATCGTTTTTAGAAGTTACTCCAATAAATGTAGTTTTACCTTCATAAACCTTATAACTTGTAAGAACTGAATTTTCCCATTTAAGATACATTACAACTGGTTTTGATTCAACGGTTTCGTCTGAATATATAATTGAACCATCAGCCAAGAATAAAATTTTATCATAACTTTTATAACTTATTACAATATCAGTTGAAATGTCTAAGTTTTTAGAAAGGTCTGAAATATGAATAATTGTATTTTCGCCCTCTTTAACTGAATAGAATAAATTTTCGCCACGAATTGTTAAAAGAGAATATTCTTTTCCTGTTCCTATAAGCACCTTATCTGTATTGCTTGGTTTAACTTTATAAGCATTTACACCATCGTATGAACTTGCAATATCAGCAGTAGTTGTATAGTAAATATACGCATTGTTTCCAGTTTTCTGAGTTTCATCAGGGAATATATAACCCTTTATACCCGAAGCAATTACTTGCGCATCCTTAACATTTTTGCCCATACGTATACTTTTTAAAACAGCACCCTCTTTTTCATAAATCACAAGATATAAAGAATTATCTCCTACTGGATAGTAAGTATAATCAATAGTATCCGCACTTTTAGCAGTGGTATACATAAGTTCAGGGTTTCCACCATTTATATTTTTTCTATAAAAAGCAGTAAGACCATATAAAACTTCACCAGATTGATTTTTTTGAATTGAAGGTGTAGCAAAATAAATATAATCTCCAAATACAAAAATAGAACCTTTGTCAAACCCAACAAGTGATGACACAACCAGTTCGGCATTGTTTAAACTAGTGCCGTCCTTAATATTATTGTTTGCATCAACTGGAAGCCTATAAATGCCCCCTTGAATAACATTGTTAAAGGTATTAACTTTACCATCATTTGCCTTAGTACCATTTACAAAATATAAATAGCCCCCGCTTATTACACTCGTACCACCATTAGAATAAACTCCTATGGTTGAATTAGAACTTTCAATAAGTTCATTCCCACAAGCGGTAAAAGTGAACAATGAAACTACCGCAAATAATACAACACATAAAGATGTAAAAAATTTTTTCATGCAATCCTTCCTATATCAGTAAATAATACACATATAATACATTAAAGATATGCTGATTGTCAACATTTATAATATAAAGTTATAAATTTCATGCATAGTTTGTGAAAATATGTGGTTTTCCTGTTTCAGCCTCAACAATTAGTAGTTCATATCCAAATTCACAATCATCAAAACTTGTCGCTTTAAACAAATGACTATCTTCAAGTTTTTTAGTATATGATTTGAAAGATATAACAGGATAACCAATAGAAACGTACACAATTTTGTTTTCTTTTTTGATAACACCTATTAATAATTTCTCGTCTGTCGGCGTAATAACCCACTCGGAATTTTTTATTTCCGTTTCTAAAATATCTTCATGTGGACAAGCGGACATTATTTCATTCAGACAAGGCATGACAACATCAATAAATTTAGGCTCACCAACCTTTTTTTCAACAGAATAAATGGTATTATCCAACGTTTCATATGCAGATATGCACTCAGTAATTATCTCATCATTAAAATCCTCTTCAAATAGATATGAGTTTTCACATGCTATCTTACACTTGATGTAATCATTTAACGATGCAGTAGAATATGTTTTGTGAGCATCTTTACTACCATATAAAACAGGATAGTCATTGCTATTCATAATAATTGCTACAAAAGTATCATCAACTAAAAAATTGTTAAAATAGACTTCCGTTTTATTACTATTTATGTCAGCAATTTCCATACAATCATCAGTTTTTAAAAATAGTTTTAGATTTAAGTTACTTTTAGCATTTTCAAAAACAAACTTTGCAGTAGTTCCATTCTGCTCAATAAAAAGCACCCCTGAACCCATTTCCAGTTTATTTAAACTTTTCATAACAATATAATATTTTTGATATTCCATTAATAAATTATATACAACTATTTTTTTTCAAAAACCGTAAAAAATAATGAATTTTGTCATAAAAATAAAATAGAAGAGATAATCTCTGCTATTTCATAAACTCTGCTAGTTTTATAAAGTCATCAACCGATAACGCCTCTCCCCTAACCCGCACATCAAAGCCTGCTTTTTTAAGTAGGGTTTCAGCATCTTCACGAGATAAATTAAAACTGCTCATTAAATTATTTACAAAAGTTTTTCTTCGCATAGCAAAAGCCGATTTAACTAGTCTGCTAAACGTTTTTTCTATTTCTTCATTAATTTTCTTATTGAAAACAATTTGAATAATTGCCGAATCAACATTTGGTATGGGATAAAACATTTTTCTGTTTACTTTTCTTTCAATTTTAACTGTTCCATAATAATTAACCATACATGACAATGCACCATAATTTGCAGTATTGAAAGGCGCAACCATTCTATCTGCAACTTCTTTTTGAACCATTATAGTCAAACTTTCAAGACCTTGTCTGTTTTCAAGAAATTTAAAAATTATTGGCGTTGTAATATAATATGGCAAGTTCGCAACAACCTTATATTTACCACCTACTATATTTAAAAACTCCGTCATATCTTGTTTCATAAAATCTTCAAAAATAAGTTCATAATTTGAATATTCGCTAAGTACCTCAGATAAAACCTCTTTAAGGTGTAAGTCAATTTCATAAATAATAACTTTTTTTGCACGTTCA
>JAVWAR010000015.1:0-13297 GCA_036649955.1 Clostridia bacterium
CACTAAGGCTTTATCATGAATTTGATAGAATGCAAGAGGCACTTTCAAAAGAAACTTGTCCGCAAAATATCAAAGATATAATGTACTATGCACTATCAACGACAAAGAACAACCACATTAATAAAGTTTCAGCACAATTACTTGCAAGCCTTGGTTCTATTGTCGGATTTGATAAGAAACTCACTTATGATTTGTTTAAGAAAATTGATCCAGAAGTAAGTAAAGACGACCTTGATGAAAGAATAGATAAAATTAAATATTTATTTGAAAATTATATGCCTGATGAGAAAACGGAACTTTTAAAAGAAAAAAATGTCGAATATTTCAATTCATTATCTGATGACGAAAAGAAAGATATCATTTCATTACATACATCCCTATTAAACAATA
The DNA here is from genome assembly GCA_036649955.1 of Clostridia bacterium. GTDB lineage: Bacteria > Bacillota > Clostridia > Christensenellales > UBA1242 > JAVWAR01. The sequence continues at coordinate 391 of JAVWAR010000015.1, forward strand.
ACTATTCCCTTGAAAGTCTTCAAACGTTATTATATGATACATGTAAAAGAGATAATGATGATAAAAAGCAGACAATGGAAAAACAAAAGAGATTTTTTGAAAATGTTTACATGCTTCTTACTGGCAAAAGTGCTGGACCTAGATTATATTTGTTTTTAGGTGCATTAAACTTAGATAGTTATATTGAACTTTTAAATTTTTAAGTATTATAGCATTAGAGAATTTGTAAATAATATTTTGTAAATAAAATTTTTAAATAATATTTTGTAAATAAAATTTTTATAAAGAATATTTTTATAAAGAATATTTTTATAAAGAAAGAAACCATAATTGGTTTCTTTCTTTTTTTTGTTTTTTATTGTCTTATTTTTCGCAAAATAAAATGTATTGTTATGTAAATAAAAAAACGAAGTAAAATAATTAATTTTACCACGTTTTAAAAAGTAATATACTTAGTTTTTTTGAAAAAATTCGTTTAACTTATCAATCATAACATCAACATCAACGCCATGAACCTGAGCGGCTTCTGCAAGCGTTTCTTGACGTGACATTGGACAGCCAAAACAATGTAAACCAAATCCCATTAAAATGGGAATAACATTTTCGTCCATATTAAGAACTTTATCTATTGTCATATCTTTTTTAATAATTATTTTCTTTTTCATAATATCCTCTTATTTTTTGTCTTTATATTTTGTCATAGCCGAAACAAGTTCATTTATACTATTCTGCAATTTTTTACCAGCCTGTACAGATGAAGGTTCAGCCTGCTTATCTATTAATTTTTCAACTTTTTCCATCGCAATCAAAAATTCTTTTTCTGAATTAATTTCAAACGGCTCATTACTAGTTTCCTTGCGAGGTCTTCCTCTTTTCTTAATAATTGCAGAGGGTTTCTCAATCTGTGCTTTGTTTTCTAAGTTTTTCTTTTTGTTAGTAATTTCCGCATCCTCATGAATAACAGTCGCCGAAAAGTCTTTATCAATTTTTGCAAGCAATTCTTTTGTCTTGCTATTATTGAACTCTTTATCTTCCACCATGTTTTTATTAAACACTTTTAGTGATTTTGTAGTACTCTTCATTTTAAGTTCAGGTACATTTGAATCAGTACTTACTCGCGTTTTTCTACCAAGTTTTTTAAGTGTTTCATTCTCATAAATGTCACTAACCAACCCAATAGCCTCCTCATATCCTGAGAATATTTTTGCAAGGTCTACTCTTTCATCAAGCACATCAATAAGGTCATTATAATTATCAACAGCCACCCTATATTCATAGTGTCTAATTGCAGTATAAATATAATATGAAATTTTTAATACAAGGAATAGTGCTAGCGGAATAAGACATGCTTCCGAAACTATTTTAGCAGATAAAACTGCTTCCCCAGCGCCTACCACTGCAAGAGATAAAACCGAAATTACAAGACAACAAAACATAATAAACCACGTCATTATACTTCTGTTTTGCTTATGAATACCACTAAATATTTGGTGGTCAACGCAGTCTGATTGAAGAATAAAACTACTTGGAGTACCCTTGTTTTGTAATTCATAATTTTTCCAGTTTCTACGAACCACAGGCGGTAATTGTGCAATAAGCCCTGTAAGTTCATTATAGTTTTCTTTTGTAAGAGTATTGTCCTTTAAAAACTTGATAATGTTTTTACTTATTGCTGAAAATTTACGTTCATAATTAAAGCAAAGTGAGCAAACACACCAAAATAGAAATAAAGCCCAAATAACAAGCCCTGAAATAAGTAAAATATCAGGAGTTATTACTGCAACAACAACATTAAATGCTGTACGTAAATATTCAAAAATTTCCATATCGTTCCTTCCTTAAAAAAATTATATCATAAATTGAAAACCTTGGCTACTATGCAACGGCACTTTGCCATTTTTTTATTACTATAATTGAATTAAATTATTTTGTGTAAAAGAATATATATATTTAGCCGAGCAAGGTTTACCAAGTGCGCGCTCTGTTGCGCTAGCATAGATTTCAAGTTGTTTTGCATAACGTTCTTTTAGTGCGCTATCATTTGATGATGATAGTTTATAGTCAACAATAATAACATCGTTTTCTCTCTCTAAAATCAAATCCACTACACCTTGAATAATAACCTCTTCACCGCTCATTTCCATAAGCGAAAAGAATTCTTTTTCTTTATGAATTGTCGCCATGCCAGCAATTTTTCGAATATTTTCGCACGCATATATTATTGTTTGTATGTTAATTTTTTCAGCATCATCATGGCTTATTTTGCCATTGTCTACAAGCCTTACAATAATACTTTGGATATCATTATTTCCTGCAAAATCTATGTTTTGCATTACCAAATGATAAGCGCTACCAAGCGTACTCGAAATTTTTTCATCATTAAATACAATAGGATAAGCAAATTCTTCATTGTCATTTGTAAGGCGCGTAACTGTTGCTTTTTTATAAAGTTCTGTCGCTTCTTCATAGGGATATTTAAAAGACAAGACTTCATCTATTTTTTGAACAAGGTCATCATCCGCTTTCGAAAAAACAATTTGTTTTGCTTGATTTTTAATGGTCGCTGGTATTTTATTTTTTCCAATCATTGTAAGTTTTATTCCGCAAGTATCCATGGTAAGCGGAGAAAGTTTATTGACAACCGGAAGAATCCAGTCCAGAAAAGACTCCGCATTAACTCTTTTAGATAACATATTTTTATCTTTTTCTTTAATACTACCAACAATAAACAAATGATTTACCGCCCTAGTAAGCGCTACATATAAAAGCCTTGCTCGTTCTTCTTGCTGTTTTGCTTCTTCATAAAGTTTGGCAGATAAATGTACCAATGTTTCGTTTTTTATTCTTGAATCAATTTCTGCATTAATTAATCCAACGCCCATACTTTTTGATAAAATAAAATCATTACGAATATCTATTTTGTTTGAATCTTTACCTGTTTTAACTAATATTACAATAGGATAATCCAAACCTTTACTTTTATGAATACTCGTAATATTTACAGAATTGCTACTAGCCGTCACTTTTACTTTTAATTGTTTATCTGTCAACTCTGTCAAAAACAAAGATAAACTTTTGTTTTCATTTTTTTCGCTAATGCTTGTAATTAAGTAATTGACTCGTTCTAACTTTTCAGTTCCCATATTGGACAAAAGAATCATGTCCTCAAAAGTTTCCTCTTTAAGAAGAGCAAGCAAAATTTCAGACACCTTAGAAAATGATGCCATTATATAATATTTGTTTATAAAGTTAAAAAATGTGTTTATTTTTCTTATAATTGTTTTGTCACTATCTTTATTGTTCGCATATTGTTCCATTGCTTCATAAAAGAAGCAATAAGGAGTCGAACTTATTCGTATACGTGCAAGTTCATCATAATTAAAGTCAAACAACTTACTTGAAAGCACTGAAAATAATGGCAAGTCCTGTTTCCTATTGTCAATAATTTTAAGCACGTCCAGAATAAGTGAAAGCATTTCATCAGAGAACAACTCCTCCATATTATCACTACTATTTGGAATTTTAGCCGACGTAAGAACATCTTTTAAAATTTCAGTATACTCTGCGCGTGACTCAGTTAAAATTGTAATATCTTTATAAGTAATGGGTCTGACTTCTCCCTTGGCATTATAAATTAGTTTACCCTGCAAACTTAAAATAAGTTCAGCAACCACTTTTGATTCACTACTGGCGCGTGACTCGTCACTATCTTCATGGTTTTCGTGTTCAAGAACACTATAAACTTTACTAGGCTTTTCATTTTTTTCTGTTGTTTCGTCTTCTGTAACAATCATAAGTCCAACTTGTGGCAAATCATTGCCTCTTTTAATGTTTTCACCACCACGATTTAACATACTAGTATTATGGTAATCAACCCCACCAAAGTCCGTTGTCATCAACCCATCAAATATTAAATTTACAAAGTTTAATATATTCTTGTCACTTCTAAAATTATTATTTAAAAGCAATAGTTTGTTGTGAGGATTTAATTCACTATTAAAACTATCAAACTTATTTAAGAATATATCTGGCTCACAATACCTGAACCTATATATTGATTGTTTTATATCACCAACCATAAATAAATTATCTATACCTTTAATTTGACTTATTATAAATTCTTGAACTTCGCTTGTATCCTGATACTCATCAACAAATATATACCTATATTTGTCTTTAATATCGTTTCTAACACTTTCAATTTCAAGCAATTTTACTGTATATTTTTCTAGGTCTGCAAAATCTAAAACTGATTTTTCTTTTTTCTGGCGTTGATATATTTCGGCAAACTCCATTGTAAGAGAATAAATAAGTTTAACGCGTTGTTTTGTAGTCAATAATTTTGAAATAGTAACTTCATTATTATCCAGATTATCTTTCCATTTTGAAATAAATTTAGAATATACTGTTTTAAAAGATGAAATTTCATCTTTTAACCATTCATATTTTTCATCAGATACATGTTTTAAATTGCTTATTCTGTCCATATTTTCAAGTGACAAATAAAGGTTTTCATAACTGGTTATTTTCGATAGTTTATCAAGCGAAGACACAAGTTCACCTGTTACTATTGATAAGTTCTCCTCACCACTCGCATTAGAATCTAGCGACATGGCGCGCTCTTTTAATTGCTCCGCTTCTTTTACAAATGTATCAAGCACAAATTTAGCCGAACAATTTTTTTCTAAATTTTCATTGTAACTATTTTCGAGCATATTGTTAAACCAAATATCAGGCTGGGTTTTTACTTGTAAAAAATTAAACAACTTTAATATTGTACCCTTTAACTTATCTTCATTTCTTGATGAAGATAAAATATCCGCCAACAACAAAAATTCTTTATCATAGTCTTGCATATGTTTATCAAACAACATTTTAAGGCTCTTTTCTATTAATCTATTTGAATCTTCTTCGTCAAGAACCACAAATGCTGGGTCAAGACCTTGTGCATAAAAATATTGTTTTAGTAATTTCGCACAAAATCCATGTAGTGTTGACACGTCTGCCATACCGCCAGTTAATGATATCTGCTCTTTTATAAATTCATCTTTTTCTTCAAGTTTAGAAAACTCATCAATGATTTTATTTTTCATTTCGAGAGCGGCTGCTTTTGTAAATGTAACTACTAGAAAAGAAGTGATAGGAACACGTTCCTTCACACAAATATCGACAATTCTTTTAGTCATAACATAAGTTTTGCCACAACCAGCAGATGCCGAAATAAGTAGATTTTTATTTCTACATTCTATTGCCTCTTTCTGAACGCCCTCTAAAACTTCTTTCACAAGCCCTCTACTGCGATGATATCATTTTTTTCAATCATATCATCAATTTTTCTTTTTTTAATGTTTTGAATACCATTTCGCCTGCAAATGCTTTTATAATCGCAATGCTCACATACAACTTTATTTTTAATTTCTATTGGTAATGGTTTAATATTACCATCTTGTATTTCTTTGGTTGCCTTTGATGCAATTTTACAGGCATAGTCAACTAGTTTAGTAAATTCAGTTTCATCAAACCCGTTTTTATCTTTTTTAATAATTATTTCACCCGCATCACGATTTGGTTTTGCATAATATATCCCAAAAGGTACAAGTTTACTTGTTGGATTTTCGTAATTAACCGAACTATCCATCATAGTCATAACACTGCTATCGCTAAGATAATAACCCTGCATTTTATATGGTGAAATCTTTTCGGCATCATTTTGTTTTACAAATGAATTTTTGATTGGGAAATAAAACACTCCGCAAGGTTTCATATTTGAATTTTTATTCATTGACGCAAGATAAATAAATAATTGCAATTTAATTCCATAATATAATTTACTTATACCAAGTTCAATGTTGCCAGTTTTATAATCAATTAATCTAAACAAATTTCCATTAGTATCAATGCGGTCTATTTTCCCTTCAACCATAATCCCGCTTTCAAGAATTACTGGTGGTAATTCTGCTTCATTTTTAAATTTCACTTCTCGACCTGTGCATTTAAATAAACTCAAATTCTGCTCATTAAACATTGCACTTGCTAGTCTTACAACTTCCTTTTCAAGTGCAGAAATAAGCATTTTATTTGAACCAGCATTATACTTTTCGTTCATTACTATATAATTAAGTTTACGTTTAGCCAAATTCTCAATGTTCTTTTCAGTTATAATGCCATCTTGAATATCTTTCATAAATAATTCAACAAACTTATGCAGTAAATCACCTATATCCATGGCTTTTAGCGTGGCTTCTTTTCGAGGTTTCAACTTTAACCCATAGTCTGCAAAATGTCTAAACGGACAACAAAAATAACTTTCAAGTTTACTTATGCTTGTTTTATTCTCTTTATAAAATAACTCTTTGGCATTTTGTATGTTTTGAATTTCTATGTCACAATTTATATTGTTTATCCTACTCAAATCAACGTCTTCATAGGAAGACAAAACTTCATAAATTGCATTTAACATATCAAAATAAGTTATTTTTTCTCCATCACGATATTGTCTTAACGCAGTAATAAGCAAACTTTTAGCATTGATTTTACTTCCGCATAAATACGCAATGTTTCTAGAACGGGCAATAAAACTATCACCTATTTCACTATCTAGTGGCTCTATGTTAAGAGCAGTTCCTGCTGAACAGAAAAGCCTGCTCATTTGCAAAATTACAGAACTTGGAACTTCGCCAGCATCATAACATATTGATAACTTTTCACTCGCAAGCAAAAGAGATTCATAACATTTATATTTTTCACGCTTATTGACTGTACGAATTGTTGGTTCTATTTTTTTAGAAATATTAGATGATATAATATTGAGTTCGTTGTCATTAATAATTCCACAATCTTGCGTAGAAAGAGGATACATTCCTTCATTCGCTCCAAGAACAAATAAATGCTTAATGTTGTAAAAATTTGAATTAATTGACGCCACCATAACAGAGTCTAGTCTTTGTGGTAATAAACTTATAGTACAAGCATTTGCACCAGATGATAACACTTCCAAAAGACCGCTTAGCGAAAGATTGCAAGAATTGATAATGCTTGAAAGTGAATCAATGATTTCTATCATTTTTTCATAACTTTGCAAAGTGAAACTTGCCTTCTCTTTACTTCCATAAGTGCTTATGACATCAGCAAGTTTTTCTGTCTTTTCTTTAAAGTTTCCATTTTGAATAAACTTTAATAAAACTTCGCCTTGCGCTTTTGCCGTTTTTGCTTGTTTTAAGTTGGTAATGACTTCTTTGTAATCTTGCATTACAATTTGTCTTACCTTTTCTGCATTTGCCAAACTTTCTACTTCGGAAAATACCTCAGTTGCTTTACCTAAATTAAACTCAGACAAAAAAGCATCATGGTTAATATTAAATTGTAAAATATAGTTTTCACTATCTGCGCAACTGCTTGCCGAAAAATTACATAATGCATTCTTGATAAGCAATAGATAATCACTTGCATCAAAGTTTTTTTGCGCAAGCGAAATGATTGAACTAATAAGCAAAAACAAGGGTTCTTCCGATAATTTTGACTGCTTTGAAACAAATACAGGCAACCCATAATCATCAAACACTTTTTGCAAAACAAGTGCATCATTTTCTTTTAAAGTAATTATGCCAAAATCTTTGTATCTATATGAGTTTTCAATTACTTCTTTTTTTATGCTTTGAGCCACCCACTGCATTTCACTAAGCAACGTTTTTGCTTCTTTGAGTTCAATTTTTGTTCCTATTTCAAAAGTCTTTCGCTCATAACTAAACATGTTCTCAGCAATAAGTCTTCTGTAATCACTTCCATCAAACATAATATAATCAGCAGTATACCGCAAATGTAATTCATCACCAATTCTTTTTACTGATTCATAAAACTCATTATCAGTTAAATAACTATTTGTATTATTACTTAAAAAACTTGCTGAAACAAGTACAGATTTGGCAGTTTTTATAAGCGCTTTTACACAATTATAAATATGAGTTGTTGCATTATTTGAACCTACAATATATACAAAAGAATTTTTTAAAAGTTCACTATCACCAATCATTTCAGCAAGCGCCATAACTTTGTCTGAGGCATCAATATAGTTTGTTTTTAAAAAGTTTTCATACTCCGCATAAATTAATTGTATATCTTGCATTTTAAAGCGTAGCGAAGAAGAAACCAAAGAAACCGAAGAATCAAGTTCTGCTGGCGTAACATTACTACTTTTAAGTTGAATAATGGTCGCATACATCTCTTCTGCAAAACCCGCTTGACTCGCTGATTTCTTATAACATACAAGTTTATCTGTATTTTCTAGTGCAATTTTCCTAAGCAACATTACACCACTTTCTTTACTTAAAAATGGCATATTTCGTACTTTTAATTTTTCAAATAATCTGGCAAATGTCACAATCTCAATATTCATTGTTGACTTAACAATTTTAAGTACCTTTTCTTCAACTTCAAGACTGCGCGTTTCAGGCACAATAATATAATGCATTGCTTTATCCATTTTTGCATGCATGCACGCCCTAGTAACCAATTCATCTAAGGCAATAGTTGATGTAATTCCCGTAATAAAGTCTAATTTCATTTGCTTTCCTTTTAATTATTTTAGCACATTAACGACTTTTTTTCAATCATTTTAAGCAATCTCTATTTAGTTGACACATCTATATAAGTTAAGTTAAAATATTGATATATTAAAGGAGAACTTTATGACATTATATATAATCTTTTTTGTAATTATTTTGGCTGTTGTCATTTTTGGTTTTGTTGCTGAGTCGCGCATACATTCAACATTTACAAAATACAAATCTGTAATAAGTATAAATGGAAAAACGGCTAGCGAAAGTGCTCGAATGTTGCTGGATAAATCTGGCGCTACTGATATTAAAATATTGCCCTGCAAAGGCAAACTTACTGACCATTATGACCCAAAAACCAAAACCGTTTATCTTAGTGAAGAAGTAATAAACTCTTCATCAATTTCAGCGCTTGGAATTTCGGCACATGAAGTTGGACACGCAATTCAGCATCATGAAAAATATAAACCGCTGATGATTCGTCAAAGCATTTGCCCTTATGTAAACTTTGGTTCATGGATATTTTTACCATTGTTTATATTGGGCGTCATACTTGCATCTTTATCAATGAGTGCAGGCGCTTGGTGCTTATGGATTGCAGTTGCTCTATACTCTCTAACAACAATTTTTTATCTTATAACTTATCCAGTAGAACTTGATGCTTCAAAACGTGCATTAATTCTTCTTGAAGAAACTGGCGTTTTAACAAATGAAGAAACTTCAAGTGCAAGAATAGTTTTAAAGAGTGCATCAAATACATATTTGGCTGGACTGCTTATGAGTATTGTTCAACTTGTAAGATTTGCGCTGATGGCATTTTCTGTATTTTCCGAACACAACTAAAAATATTTTAAGCACCATTATTGGTGCTTTTTTATGCTCTAAAAAAGTGATAGAAATTCTATCACTTAAATAATTACTTGCCACGATATTTTTTATCAAGTTTTTGTTGCTTTACCCAAGTAGACATAACCATTTTTGGTGGGCACATCTTTACAAGTCTAACTTGCGCTCTTGCCTTAAACCCAAATATTGATAATTCTTTATTCGCCTTGGCATCTTTAAATGCTTTATTTATTACATCCGTTGGTTCATAAAGTGCAATGTATTTTGATACCACTTTATTTGATGGACTTTCAGCACGTTTGAAGAACGCAGTCTTTGTCCAAAATGGGCAAACACATGTGACACTAATTTCACGGTCTTTAAGTTCAACTCTAAGCGCTCTTGAATAATTAAGCACAAAAGACTTTGTCGCAGAATAAACATTTATATAAGGAACGGGCTGGAATGACGCAACAGAAGCAATCTCAACAATTCTAGCACCTTTCGTCATAAACGGAAGTGAATATTCAGTAAGCCCAACAAGCGCACTACAATTAAGTAAAATCATATTTAAACTTTGCTCAACCGGTATTTCATCATACCTGCCAAATTTACCAAATCCACTACAATTAATAAGCCATTTAACATTTGCCTTTGCAAGAGCAAGTTCATTTTTAATTTTTATCAAAGAACTAGCATCAGTAAGGTCAAAAGCCATAACTTTAAAATTGGTTTTTGTTTCACTTTTTACCTTTTCAAGTAATTCTTTTTCAAGGGCAATTCCCCAAATTTCGTCTAGTCCCTCATTATCCAAAAGACGGACAAACTCTCTTCCCATACCTGATGATGCACCAGTAACAACCGCTATATTCATTTTAAATTTTTCTCCTATTTAACATTAATTTTAATTTTACACGATACTTCTTTATAAAGTTTTATTTCAGCAATATATTCACCTATAACCTTAATAGTATCTACACTTATTTTTTTCTTATCAATAATGTATCCGCGTTTTGCAAGTTCTTCTGCAATTTCTTTACCTGTAATTGCGCCAAATAATTTGCCACTTGCACCTTTAACTGATTCAATATCTAACGTAAGTTTTGATAACTCACGACCCATGGCTTGTGCCGTTGCTTTTTCCTCAGCCTTTTTATTAGCCTCAGCCTCTTTATGCAAATTATTAGAATTTATTGCAATGGTAGTTGCCGGAATTGCAAGTTTGTTTTTAAATAAAAAGTTGTTCGCATATCCATCACTTACATTAATTTCATCACCTTTTTTACCTTGTGATTTTACATCTTGTGTTAAAATAACTTTCATTTTTGCACCTCTATTTTAATTATAGACACAATTACTATAAAGTGCAACTGTTTAAAACTTGAAAATTTGCACATACTTAAATAAAGGAGAATATATGGTAGACTTAAAATGTAAAAGAGTAGGTTGCACGCATAATTGTGATTGCAACTGTAATGCAAAAGAAATAAAAGTAAATAGTTCGGCTGAATGTAAAACTTATAAAGCGGGCGAAAAAGTAACGAAACCTGTCACCGATATTGTTTCACAAAAAATAGTTCGACCAAATGTGGACGTAACGTGTAGCGCACCATGCATTTTCAATAAAAACAATGAATGTATAGCAAATGGTATAACCGTGTGTACTGAACATAAGACGGTTTCTTGTTCATCATTTATGCCAAAATAATTTTAATAAAACAAATAAACTAAAACAACATAATTATGTTGTTTTTTTGTAAATTGATTATATTAATTCTAATTTATAAATTATGACCATAAACTTATGTATGAATAAAAAAATAATATCTATTGAAAACTTAAAATTTAATATTGATACAATTAAAAAAATGACAACCAATAAACTTTGCATAATGGTGAAAAATAATGCCTATGGACATGGTATAGAAAACATAGTGCCACCGCTTGATGGTGAAGTTGAATATTTTGGAGTTCATTCGCTAGATGAAGCACTTAAAATTAAACCATTTGTGTCAAAAAGCAAAATTCTGATTGTTGGACAAACTTCTTTTTTTAAACAGGCATACGATAACAACTTTGAAGTTACCATCTTCTCATTTGAAGAACTAAAACGCATGATACTTGAATTAAAAGGATTGAAAATTCATGCTCATATAAAAATAAACACAGGCATGAACAGGCTTGGAATTTCTTCAATTTATGAGTTTAAACAAATACTTCGCAATAGACATAAATTTATTCTTGAAGGCATAAGCACTCATTTTTCAAACATTTCAAATACTTTTTATACAAATTTACAAGTTGATAAATTTAAAGAATATATTCGCTTTATTCCAAAACTTTTACGCCCACTTTTGCATGCTGGGGGCAGTGGAATGCTATGCACTAGCAGTTGCTTCGACATGATAAGAGTTGGCATTTATGCCTATGGCTACGGACTAAAAGAGTTGAAGCCAGTCATGAAAATTACAACAACAATTATGCAGGTTCGTGAAATTAAAGCAGGCGAAAGTGTTGGCTATGACAACTTGTTTACCGCTCAAACCAAAATGAAAATTGGAGTTTTGGGGCTGGGATATGGTGATGGTTTTTATAGAGAGTATAATAATGCAATAATATTTATAAACAATCAGCCTCACAAAATACTTGGTAAAATTTGTATGGATAGTTTTATGGTAGAACTTTTCGCAGAAGACCATCTTGGTGATACAGCCGTTGTTATGAGCAATGCCTCTCAACTATCGTCACTTACAGAATATGAAGTTCTTAGTGGATTTAACCAACTTAGAGAATAATTATTTTTACACATAAAAAAAGAAAGGATTTTTCCTTTCTTTTTATTTTACACACTTTTGACAATTAATGGGTACTATTTAAGTTCAACAACTGCTCCGGCTTCTTTAAACTTAGTTTCCATAGCCTTTGCAACATCAGTAGGAACATTTTCTTTAACCGCTTTTGGAGCGCCATCAACAATCGCTTTTGCTTCTGCAAGTCCAAGTCCAGTTACTTCACGAACAACTTTGATAACTGAAATTTTATTAGGTCCTACTTCTTTTAAGAAAATTGTGAATTCTGATTTTTCTTCAACAGCAGCAGCAACATCAGTTCCTGCAACTGGTGCAGCAACTGACATAGCAGCGGCTGAAACACCGAATTCCTTTTCAAGTGATTTAACAAGGTCGTTTAATTCAACGACTGAAAGTGTTTTAATATCTTCTAAAATATTTTTAATATCTGCCATAATTTTTCTCCTTATGATAAATTAATTTTTTATTACGCTTTTTTATTAGCAATTTGGTCAAGAGCGATAGCAAGACCACGTATAGGCATTGTAAGCATACCAAGTAATTGTGCAACCAAAACTTCTCTTGATGGAATAGATGCAAGAACCTTTGCTTCGTCAGTAGAATAAATTTTACCTTCAACGCAAGCGGCCTTAACAGTCATTTTTTTGAATTTAACAATACCATCAAATGCAATTTTAGCAGGTGCAATCACGTCCTCAGTAGCGAATGCTACGCCAGTAG
>JAVWAR010000016.1:0-13169 GCA_036649955.1 Clostridia bacterium
GTTAGGTCTGCCTTCAATTTCGCAAACCACTTTAAATGGTTTACCAATAACAAGTGTCGTGCGCCTGCAACATTTAATAGGAGCAGTATAAGCCATTGGCACAATAAAGGAGTCGGTTTTAGCAGCAAAGGTAATAGCACCACTTTTAACCTCATCAATACTTGCATTTGTTTCAAAATTTTTATTTCTAGTACCTTCTGGAAAAATGCCCAAAGTTTTACCTTGTTTTAAAACATTAAGAGAAAACATAACAGCCTTTCTATCAGGGTTTTCGCGGTCAACAGGATAAGAACCTAAGCCCTTTAAAAACGCACCAACCAGTTTGTTGTTAAACAATTCTTTTTTTGATAAAAATTGAATTTTTCTATTAAGTTTAATTGCCATCATAATAGGGTCTTTCATTGTATAGTGATTACACGAACAAATTACTCCCTGCCCTTTTTGCTTTTTTGGTAAATTTTCTTTACCAACAACTTTAACAGGATAAAATATCATAAAAGGTAACCAAATAACAATAAGCACAATCCAAAAAAACATATTAATTCTCTCCTTTATCATTAAGTAAATTTATTTTATTAGCAAGAAGTGCAGATAATGATAACGCAATTTGTATATTAAAGCCACCAGTTAACGCATCAACATCAAGGACTTCTCCGGTAAAGTATAAACCTTTAATAATTTTACTTTCAAGTGTTGAAGGGTTAATTTCTTTTAAACATACCCCGCCAGAAGTTACAACTGCTCTCTCAATATTTTCAAGATAAAGCGGTGAAAACTCCAAACCTTTTAAGCCAGCAACAATTTTCTTCCTATCACACTTTGTTATTTGATTAATTTTAATATCACTAGAAATATCTAACTCAATTAAAAAATAATCAACCAGCCTCTTCGGCAAAAGCATGGAAATAACAGTAGATAAATTTGAATTTTTATTTTCTAAAAATTCTCTTTCAATGCGCTTTTCAACTTGCTGAATTGTAAGCGCAGGTTTAAAATCAATAGAAAGTTTTATTTCTTTCAAATCATATTTATTTATGTAACTTGAACAAGACAAAACAAGCGGACCAGTAAGCGAATTTTCTGTGAATAACATCTCACCAATTTCTGATTCAAAAATTGTTTTTTTGTCGTTTTTTGCAATTAATTGTACGTTTTTGAGCGAAATTCCTTCTAAACTGCATATTTTCTCTTTGATGATAATTGGAACAAGTGCAGGATTTAATGCCGTAATTGAGTGTCCAAAAGACTTTGCAAATTTATATCCATCACCCGTGCTACCAGTTGCAGGATAACTAATTCCCCCTGTTGCCACAATTATTTTATCAAACAAAAACCTTTCATTGGATGAAGTAAGTAGTCCTTTAATAATATTATCTTTTACAATAAGTTCCTTTACTTCCGTGTTAAGTTTAACAATAACATCTGTTTGTTTTAAATATTTTTCAAATGCTTTAATAATATCACTAGACTTATCAGACTCAGGAAAAACTCTTCCGCCTCTTTCTATTTTAGTTTTTACACCAAATTTTGTTAAAAAATTAATTGTATCATTTGATGTAAACGAAGAAAGAGATGCTCTCAAAAACATCTTCCCGTTTACAACTTTATTTAAAAAACTCTCACCAGTCGCAATATTTGTAACATTGCATCTGCCCTTTCCAGTAATATATAATTTTTTACCAAGTTTTTCATTCTTTTCAAAAAGGACAACTTCATTACCTTTTTCTGCAAGCATAGCGGAAGCAAGCATGCCCGCAGGTCCAGCACCAATTACACCAATCTTAAACATTATAATGTGCTTATAAAGTTTAGTTCATCAGAAGTAAGAAGTCTATATCCACCTCTTGACAAACCACCCAGTCTAATCTTCCCAATTTGCACACGTTTTAAAAATGTTACTTTTTTGCCTATTGCTTCCATCATATGTCTAACTTGTCTATTTTTGCCCTCTGATATTACTACTTCAAGTCTGCTTGTTCCATCAGTGTCCGATGCTTCTAAAAGTTTTACACGCGCCTTGTCCGCCCTAACTCCATTAACAACAATACCGGCACGCAGTACCGCAAGTTCACTTTCAACAACAGTCCCTTCAACTACAACAACATAAACTTTTTCAATATCGCAAGAAGGATGTGTAAGTTTATATGCAATATCACCATCATTTGTCATAATTAAAAGTCCCTCTGTGTCATAGTCCAACCTTCCAACAGGAAAACATGTTTTATAGTTTTCAGGCAATAAATCCATAACGGTTTTCCTGCCCTTTTCATCACTAGTTGTAGTTATAAAACCCTTTGGTTTGTAAAGTTTAATATAAACTTTATTTTCATCAAGTTTTACATTGTGCCCATCAACCGCTACTGTGTCATTTTTTTCATTTACAACTGACGCTAACGAAGTTATTGCACGTCCATTAATTTTTACTCTACCAGCGGTTACAATCTCTTCACATTTACGCCTAGAACCTAAACCACATTCGGATAGAAATTTATTAATTCTCATTTTTTACATCCTTTGTAAAATTCTACTTAAATAATCTAAATAACTATTAGAATCTACTCCCTCCATAGTATATATATTTGTAGAAAAAATCAAGTGTTTTGACAAATAAATTTCCGTACAACCAACTTCTTGATTACTTTTAAAAGGTGCGCGAATATCAGCAGGCAAATTATTCCTAATTTCAACATTTGCGAGTTCCTCTCTTTTTAACGGATAAGAAAAAGCCTCTTTTGATAAAACATTTACGCTTTTGGTATCTGAATTGATTACGCCATAAGAACCAAGGTGATTATGTGCTTCTAATATATTATAAATTTTATATTCTTCAAATGCCATATCAAACAATTTTTCACATTCCTCAAACATTGGATTACAATTTAATAAAGTACATACTATCTGCATGCCATTTTTAGTTGCACTGCCAACATAGCATCTTCCAGCGCGCAGTGTATAACCTGTTTTAACACCATCACAGCCTTCATATTTTTTGAGAAGTTTATTATTGTTTTTTAAATGACGTTTGTCATTTTTATTAACTTTTAATTCGTTAGAAATAATTTTATCTTTTGTTGAAACAATCTCTGCAAATGTTTTATTTTTTAAAGCATAACTTGAAATTAAAGATAAATCATAGGCTGTGGTATAATGCTTGTCATCGTGCAAACCATTTGGAGTTACCATATTTGTATTTTTTGCACCAATTTTAGCACAAAGTAAATTAGCATGCTTTGCAAAATTTTCTATATTATCATATGTTAAAATTGCAAGTGCAACAGCGGCATCATTGCCAGACTTTAACATAAGACCATATAATAATTCTCTGTATGACATATGTTCATTTGCTTTTAAATATATACTACTTCCTGAAACCCCTTGCGCAGAAAACGGAATAGTACAAATTTCATCTAAATTTTGAACTTTTTCTATTACAGTAATTGCGGTAATAATTTTAGTGGTACTTGCCATAGGTAATTTTAAAGAAGAATCTTTTTCATAAAGAACTCTGTTACTTGATGCTTCCATTACACACATACCTTTCGCACTAGTGAGTTCACATTTTTCATTTTTTGCGAAAGCAATAACATTTATGCTCTGTGGTATAAATATGCAAAATAACGCTATAATTATTGAAAATATGCCAAATAAACACCTTTTTCTCATTTTTTCATTTCCTCATGCACAATATCATGCGTCATTCCAGAAATCATTTCAGGCAATTTTAATAACAATTTTTCAAAAGAACTTTCACCATCTACTTTAATAATTTTTACATTACCATTATTTACATACAAAAAACCAATCGGAGAAACAGATAGTCCACCACCAGAACCACCAGAAAATGGATATTCATTTTTTTTATTATTACCATTTTTTTCAGAATATTCACCACCACCCGCAACATATCCTAAACTAACTTTACTAAGTGGCAACAAAAATGTATCTCCTAGTTTTATAGGTTCTCCAATTACAGTACTTCCGTCTACCATGCCTTTTAATTTACCCATGGCATCATTCATAATTTTTTCTATTGGGTGTTGTTGTTCATCATTCATACTTTTTTATTCTCCCATTTCAATCCATAAATTAAACTGACAATAACATCTAAAACACTGACACTTAATTTTAATTGTATAGTAAGTTCAAGGGTGTCTTTCATCCTTTCCATAATTATGTTACTGTCACATACAAAATTTATATTTTTTCGCTTTACAATAATACATATAATGTCCATAACATTATTTAAACATGCTGTAATAATTGCTGTTTTTGCTGGGTCGTCATTTATACCAAAATGCACATAGCAATCCAAACTTCTATAACTTATACGTTGAAGTAATTTTGTTATAAATTTTTTAGTGAACAAACTTGTTTTTATATTTATCTTACTTATATTGTTGTTTTTATTTTCAACTATAAAATCTGCACTTTCACTTAATAAAAACCTACCACACAATAAATTAAAAAATCCAACTTTTATACAATAAAATCCTTTGAATACAAGTGCATCTCCATGAAATTGCAACCTGAATGGAATTTTAAGCAAAAATATAACAATAGTTATACTAATTATTAAAATAACAATCATTATTTCTTTCATATTATTATGTTGTGCAAGCATAAAAAAAATACTCTAAAACGAGTATTTTTTATACAAAATCATCTGTGCCATCATTGGAATTATTTTCATCTTTAATAATGGAATTATTGGTATTAATTATTTTATCAGACGATATTTCAAATTTATTATATAAATTATCATCCTTTTTCTCATGAATAACTTTTACGCTAGCAAGTATATCATCATACGATGGCAATTCGGAAGTTGATGAGATATTGAATCTTTTTAAGAACTCATCAGTAGTTCCAAATAAAACCGGTTTTCCAACGGTGTCTTTTCGACCCACCATTTCAATCATTTTGTGTTCCAGCAATAAATTAATTGCATAATCACAAGAAACGCCCCTAACTTCTTCAATTTCAAGCCTCGTTACCGGTTGTTTGTACGCAATTATTGCAACCGTTTCAAGTGTTGCCTTAGTTAATTGTCTTTCTCTTATTGGATTGAGAACCAGTGATACGTCTTCTGCATATGCCGATGCAGAAGAAAATTGAAGTTTATTATTGAAATCTAATAACTGTATACCACTACTACCTGAATATTTTAATTTTAAAACAGAAACTGCCGTTTCAAGTTCTTTTTTTGTAACATCAAGTTTGGCAAAAATATCTCGCCTATCAATAGAACATCCTGAAACAAAAATAATTGACTCTAACTTTTCCGCCAAATTATTCATTTAAATTCTCCTCATTCGATTTAATGACAATATCATCAAATGTATCATTCTGATTTGCTTTAATTACTTGAATTTTTAGTAATTCAAGAACAGCAAGAAATGTGTTTATTATTTCGCTTTTTGAATAATCTTTTTCAAAAAGTTCAGTAAACATAAATTGCTTTTTAATTAACAAGTTGTCTTTAATTTGAGATATTTTCTCTGCCACAGTAAATCTATCTTTTTCAATCTTTCGAGTTTGTACCTCTTCTGACTTAATAGAAATTTTATGCATAAGCCCTGCAAATGCACTGATTAGTCCATCCAATCTCATATCTTTAAGAACATATCTATAACCCAAAGCCTCCGGCTCAGGGTCTTTATAAAACTTTGAAACATCTTCAAGAGGCTTTAATTTCTCACTCGCTTCTTTAAATAATTTATATTCTTCAACTTGCCTTATTAATTTTACTTCGGGGTCTTCTTCATCTTTAATCTCTGTATCAATTTTAGGAAGTAGTTTCTTTGACTTTATTTCAAGTAAAGTGGCAGCCATTTCAATAAATGCCCCCGCTTTGTCCATATCAACCGCATCTAATGATTGAATATACAAAAGATATTGTTCAGTAATTTTTGAAACAAAAATATCCTTAATATCAATTTTTGCATCCTTGATTAAATGTAATAATAAGTCTAATGGTCCATCAAATTGTTCAAGATGAAAACTATATGACTCTTCTATATCAACAACTTGTTCATCTTCCACTATAATGCCCCCAATTTTGTAAAAATAAATTCAAACAAGTTTATAAATCCCTGCATTGTTCCATATGCAAAAAACGAAATATAATAATATAAAACTTGCGTTAAAAGTAAGACAATTAAAATAATTGTACTATACTTTTTCATAAATTCAACATACTTATTATATGGTTTTGTAAATGTTTCCACTAACCTAAACCCGTCTAATGGATAAATAGGTATGATGTTAAAAAATGCAAACATAAAGTTAAATGAAGCAAACGACATAAACAATTTTATAATAAAGTTATATGCCAGTGTTCCAACAAATGTTGTTCCTTGTGATATTGCCCAAACAAGTGCAACAAAAAAAACAGAGCAAACACCAACAATAAAGTTTGTTAAAATTCCTGCCAAAGCAACTTTTACTTCACTTTTCTTACCATTTTTAAAATTACGCGAATCAATAGGTACTGGTTTTGCCCAGCCTATACCCAAAAGCAAAAGACAAATCATACCAATAGGGTCTATATGCTTAAAAGGATTGAGAGTATGCCTCCCCATAACCTTACTAGTTACATCACCCTCTTTTAAGGCGACATGCGAGTGAGCATATTCGTGAATAGTTAACGAAAAAAATAAAGCAAATACATATACCAAAAGGTATAATACTTTTTCAGTTATAGTTCCGGGTCCTGTAAATAATTCAAACATCTATATTCTCCATATGTATTATATCTTACATAACAAAAACATGTCAACTTAATATCTCTCATACAAAAAATTTACAACTCAAATAAAAAGACAAAATTAATAATTTTGTCTTTTTATATTATTCTAATTTAATTAATTTTTACATTAATTCTAATATCTTATTAAATATTGTACTTATTTTAATTTTTGGTGCATCAAATTCCGCCACCAAATCAATTTCAGCAACTAACGACTCACTACTATTATAAACATAAATTTTACCAACATTGTCACCTTTACAAATAGGTGCTTTAAGTTCATAAGTTTCATAACTTATTTTAAATTTTTCATCGTCTGTCTTTTTGCAAAGAACAATAAAGTTTTTATTTGGTACTGCATTTATTGATTTATTATCACTACCTTTAATGTTTATAGTAATAGGGTTTTCATATTCTTTTACAATGGTTTTAGATATATATGAATTAAACGCATAATTTGCAAGAACCTTTGCACTATCAAAACGTATTTTCGAAGTTTCAGCACCAATAACAACGGTAATTACCTTCATATTATCTTTAACAGATGCTGACACAAGACAATATCCTGCATCAATAGTATGCCCCGTTTTACCGCTCTCATTATAATTATATGTCTTAATTAATCGGTTGGTATTAACAAGCCCGGTTTTTCTACCAGATGGGTGCACTAATGTATCCATCCAAATTTTGCTATATGCTGTATACAACTCATTCTTACATAATTTATTGTAAATGGTTGCAATATCATATGCACTAGAATAATGTCCAACGGCAGGAAGACCAGTTGAATTAATAAAGCATGTATTTTTAAGAAGAAGCAATTCAGCCTTATCATTCATCATTTTAACAAAATTTTGTTCATCTCCCGCAATAAATTCAGCAAGAGCAACACATGAATCGTTGGCAGAGCAAATGATAATACTTTTTAATATATCATCAAGACTATATTTTGCACCGGCATCAAGAAACGCCTGTGACCCCTCAACTGATGCGGCAAAATTTGAAATAGTAATTTTATCTGTTAAGGCAATTTTATTATCATTTAAATAATCAAAGGCTATAAGTAATGTCATAATCTTAGTCATGCTTGCTACTTGTAACTTATTATTTGAATTTTTCTCATATAAAATTGTATTGGTGGCGGAGTCCATTACAATGCTTGCCTTTAATGGCATTGAAATATCCTCAGCAACATTACCGGCATATGTCTTAACCCTGCCAACAATACCTGCACCAACTATAATAGCAAAACATAGCACAGAAATAATAAGTCCTATTTTGTAAATATTTTTTTTCATAATCTGTCCCTCTTTCTATTATTGTGAGATAAAAAAGAACAATTATACTAATAATTAATAAATACAAAACTTTTATAGAAAATGGGTATGATAAAACTAGAAATTATACAAATTGCAAGAGCAACACTAAATGAAATAACGAATTCACTTAAATAATTATTATTTTTAAAACTTTGATAAAACTTTAATTTATATTCTTTGCAATAACCTGCACGTTTTTCAAGACTAATAGCCCCCATAATAAGTGAAAATAAAAATAAAATATTAATAGGAACAATAAACATACAAATATTTACAGAAGCACCAAACCCATACAATGACAAAATAGCAGAACAACTACTAGCAAAAAGAAAAGATTGATATCCTATAAAGAAATAGTTTATAAAACCAGAAACATAATGTAAATTTATCACAAATATAATTAAAAATGCAAATATAATATCTTTCAACTTGTACCAAAATATACTACCAAGTTCAGCATTTCCAACAATGAAATCAAACAAATTTTCATCATTTGTTTTAAGAAGTTTAATAAGCGAATCATTTCCTTTGCCAAGAATTATACCTATAATTATTCCTATAATAACAGCAAACATGTAGAAAAGATAACTACTAGTGTTATCTTTAAAATATCTTATAATTTTATTTTTAATAATTATTCCACTTATCACACTATAATATATGCGTGTAATAAAATATTATTTATTATTTGGAGTAATTGTACCAAGTTGACCCTTTTCGATAAGATATTTACCAACAAGTGCAGACACTATTGATGAATTTGTAGGCGAAGTAAGAACTGCTCTAAGTATTGGGTCGGTTTTTTCTTTAATACTGTTATAGTTTAATCTTTCCATAGCATATGTAATAGAAAAGCGAATACATCTCTCTACCGATGCAGCCTTAACATTATACTTTGCAGTAATTACAGGATATAACTCTGTATGCAATCTTCTAAGTTTCCCGTCACTAAAAACACTTACCAAAATTATTTCCGTCAAATAATGAAACCCGCGATGATTTGGTAAAATTCCAATACTAATAAGGTCATCTGCAATACGTGCACCCATTTCTGGCATTAACATAATATTGTTAGCATCTCTAACAACTTTACAATATAATGATTCAATATAAGTTTTAAGCGCAGAGAGATCATTAATTGCTTTGCAATACATACAATTAGATAGGTTATCACCCATTCTTTCTCCAATTATAATAATGCTTTCGCAAAAAGATGCGGCAATAACTGATAAAAAGTTTTCAATACTTTTTGCCCAGCCATCTGTGTTGTTAACAATAAGTACATGACACTTATTATTTCTAAACCTTTGAAATAACTCATTAACAGAAGTTACATTGAACATGTTTGTTTTATGAGTATAAATTTCCGACATAAATGAATTTTTTGTGTAATAAATCGTATCTTTTGAGTATGTTACTATTTCAAATTGTGAATCCATATCTTACCTTCCTTAGAATTTATAATTAAATATTTATTCATTGTACACTACAAAAAAAGATATGGCAACTAAAATTACAATATTTAATATTATAATTTAATTAAAATTATGCTAACATCCAATCAATATAAATACCAAACCCTTTTGACGGGTCACCAACAAAAACGTGTGTAACCGCTCCAACAACTTTATTATTTTGAATAATGGGACTTCCGCTCATACCCTGAACAATTCCACCGCTTTTTTCTAAAAGTGTTTTGTCTGTGATTTTAATAACCATACTTCTCTTGTTATGAGATGATTGTGTGTTAACTTTGATAATTTCTATATCATAGTAATTACCTTCACGACCTTCCAGTGTGCAAAAAATTTGTGCCTTGCCCGCTTTTACAGTATTCCTATTCCCAACTTCTATCATTTTCATATTACTGCTTTTAATAAACTCATCATTTATTTTACCATAAATTCCATATTCACAATTTTTATTAATACTTCCAATTTCGTTACTATTTCTAAGAAACATTCCTTTTAGTTCCCCCGCTCTACCCTTAACTCCTTTTTGTATACCAACTATATTGCATTTAAATGCACTACCTTCTGAAACAGGCATGATTGTTCCAGTATCTATATCGCAAACAGGATGCCCCAGCGCACCAAAATCACCATTTTCTCTTATAAAAGTAAGTGTTCCTACACCGGCGGCATTATCTCTTATCCACAAACCAAGTTTATAAGAAGAAGTAATGCTATCTTTTGCAGGTGTAATAGTTGTTTCGTGTTTTTTATTATTTCTAATAACAATACAATTTGCCCTTAAATTATCTTCTTTAATAGAATTTACTACTTCCGTAATTTTTTCAGCATTATTAACTTCAACGTTATTGATATGTGTAATAATATCGCCTATCTTAATATTTGAGCCTTTTGTAGTATCAACTTCCCCACCAGACGTAGACACTGATGAAATTCCAACAATAATAACACCTTTGCTATTCATTGTAAAACCCAACGGAATACCACCAAGATAAACTTTCTCTGATGGCAACAACTTTTCCGTATCTACTTTTTTATTGTTTTTCTTAAAAAAAGGAAAGTCTGTACTATTTAGAGAAACAGCAATCGCTTGTTCTGAATTTAAAATTATAGGATTTATCAATGGTCGAGCACATAATCCTTCAATAGAAAAAGCAATAGCAAAGAAAAAAACTGAAAGTAAAATAAACGTTGTTATCTTTTTAAACATAAAAAAACTACTCCTTTTATATATAAGAGTAGTTTGCAATAGTTATAATTAATTATTCCGTTTTATAAGATTGCTTTTAAATTTATTAGAATACTCTATCATTTCTTCGGCATGCTGAAATGAAATGTTAGACTCAACAAAAGAACCCGCAAGTCTTGCTATTTCTTTTGTCCTCATTTCAGAATCAAGAATTGTTAAATGAGTTGTTGTTTTATCATTCTCACTATTTTTTGTAATAAGCATATGATTATCTGCAAAACTAGCAATTTGTGACAAATGTGTAACGCAAATTATTTGGTGATTAGTTGAAATTGTTGCCATTTTTTGACCAACAACTTCCGCTATTTTACCACTAATACCAGTATCAATTTCGTCAAATACAAGCGTTCCAATATCATCAATATCGGCAGTAATGTTTTTTATGGCTAACATAAACCTGCTCATTTCACCACCACTGATAGTTTTAATAAGCGGTTTTAAAGGTTCACCAGCATTAAGCGAAATATAAAATTCAACAAAATCTTGCCCATTTTCAAGAAAACCACCCGAATTTGATATCTCAACCTTGAATTTTGCACTTTTCATTCCTAGACTTTCAAGTTCACTCATTATCGCTTTTTCAAGTTTTTCAGCAACAAGTTTTCTGCTATCTGTTAATTTCTGTGCGTGTAATAGTGTTTCATTATATTTTTCAGTTACTTTTTTTGTAAGACTAGCAAGTGCTTCTTCACTACCAGAAAGACGTGCAAATTCAGCGCCTATTTTTTCTCGATATTCCTTTATCTCTTTTATGTTTCCTGCATATTTTTTATAAAAACTTTTTAATAAATCAAGACGTTTTTCATTTAATTCAATAGCATATTCATTGGTTTCAACATCCATTGCTAAATTTTCAACCGTTGATATTATGTCTTCACATTCATATTTGCAAGATTCAAGCCTTGATACAAGTTCATCAATGTTTTTATCAAATGATGAAATACTATTAAGAAAAACTATTGCACGCGTTATACTATTTACAATAGATGAATCATAATTATCACCACTCAAAAGTGAAAGAGTTGATGAATAAGCATTTGCTATTTTTTCTGCATTTTGGAATTTATTTCTTTGTTCTTTTAAAAGTTCTTCCTCTCCGTCATAAAAATCTGCCTCATCAATTTCTTTCATTTGATAATCATACAAATCAATCATTTGCTTTCTATACTTTTCATCAGTTCCAAAACTATCTTGTTCAGCCTTTATTGATTTATAATCACTTAAACTTTTCTTATAATTTAAAAAGTTTTTACTTATTTCGTTGTTTCCATATTTATCTAGTAAAATACAATGATTTTCTATTTTTAATAATGATTGGTGCTGAAATTGTCCATAAACATCAATCATACTATTCATAAGAGTTTTTAGCATAGATAAAGTAAATGCTTTACCATTAACTCTACATTCGTTTTTGCCATCAGCATAAATTTTACGTCTTATTAAAATAATACCTTCATCTTCAATACCATTATCCCGCAAAATTTCACAAGTTGAATTGTTGTAATCTATTATTTCAGCCTCTACTTCTGCAAAGTCTTTGCCAAAAGAAATAAGCGATTTATCCGCCCTTTCACCATTGCATAGAGAAATAGAGTTCATTATAAGCGACTTACCAGCGCCAGTTTCACCCGTTAAAATATTTAGCCCACTTGTTAAATTAATTTGCATATTTGAAATAAGTGCAATATTTTTTATCCTAAGACTTTGTATCATTCTTTTTATTCCTCGTCAAACGGTACTTCTGTTACCTCTCCAAGTTCTTTTTTTATAATAGATACTTTACCCTCAGCCGTTTTTATTTCTTCTAAAATGGCTTTTGCAAGTAATGATGCCTTTTGAAATTTTTCAATAGCATCATCAAGATTAATATCAACCTTTTCAATTTCAGCGATTATATTTTCCAATTCTTTAACTTTTTCTTCAATTTTCATAAAACTTTTTCTCCATATTTTTTATTTCAGTAGAAATAATACCATCTGTAACCATAATTTTTAATTCATCACCAATTTTAACATCATCAACTTTTGAAACCTTTAATCCATTTGAATAACACTGACTAAACCCACGCCTAAGTAACGATATAGGATTTAATTTTTCAAGTTTTATTAAACTATAATCAACACTAATGTGCCTATCATGAAGTTTACCATCAATTTGTCTTATCATATTATTAACGTCATTTTTAATAACAACTTTCAATCTGTTAGATATATCAATAAATTCATCTTCAATGTCTTCTAACGCCAATATTGTTTCTTGTTTTGCGCGCAATAAGTTGTATGACAATTTAGAAATTTGTGATAATAATTTTTTGTTATAGTCTAATTCATTTATATTAAAGACGGCAAGTTCGCCTGCTATTGAAGGTGTCGGCGCACGCA
>JAVWAR010000017.1:0-13028 GCA_036649955.1 Clostridia bacterium
CCTATGACGATTAGATATTTTATTGAACAATTTCAGTATAGGTCGCCCATTGATTTCAATGAAGACGGCTTAAAACTTGCTGAAAAACAATATGAAAAACTAAATGAATTTGTTTTACAAGTGAGAGAGAAAACAAGCCAAACTTTGGAAGTTAAAGATAAAGAACTTAAAGAAATTTGGGACAACATAATTTCAGCGCTTGATGAAGATATGAATACGCCAGTTGTCTTTGCAGAACTTCTTAAACTTGTTAAAATTGCAGGCAAGAACATAAAGACTGCAAATGAAAGTTATTTGGCTGAACTAAATCAGTTGATTACAATTCTTATAGAGCAAGTACTAGGGTTTACCTTTGATAGCGGTTCTAAAAATAAAGAAGAGAATTCTATACCTTCTAAAATATTAGATCTTGCAGAACAGAGAGTTGAGGCTAAAAAGAATAAAAACTTTGCACTTGCTGATGAAATACGAAAGAAAATTGAAGATTCTGGTTATTCTCTTAAAGATACACGAGAGGGATATGAAATCACTAAAATGTAAATTATATAAAACATTTACATTAATTATAGACAAATAGAAAAAGTGTGATATAATATATATATTGATAAAAAAATATCATAGTTTTGTATATTTTTTGGGGAAATGCACAAAATAGTAAAAGGAGAGGAGATGTTCCTCTCCTTTTTCATGCAAATTTTATAGAAATTAATATTTCATATTACGTATTGTCTATCATATAATTAAGTAGGGGTGAGTAATATGATAAATGCAGTATCTGAGAAAAAAATTGAAATTAATCAAAGTGTTACAATAGAAAATAAAAATATTTTTAAAATAAATGCAGTTAGTGAGATGGTTAGTGCATGTGATACACGTGTTGTAAGTAAAACAAAACTTGAAAATATTGAAGTTACGGGTAGAGAACTTAGAGTGTCAGCACTTGATTTGTTGACGGGCGTACTTGAAATATCTGGCGAAATAGGTGGTTTTAAATACCTTGGAGATATTCAAAATAAAGGGTTATTTAAAAGGATGTTTAAATAATGTTATTTGTTTATACTGAACTTCATTTGTTTTTAGGTTGTTTTATTTTTGGTATTATTTTTGGATTAGTATTTGAACTTGTAAAATTTATTAAAGTGCTATTTAGAAATTTAATTGTTACCAATATTGTTTTTGATACAATTTGTTATACAATATTTGGTGCGTTGTTTTTTATAAGTATTCTTGTATTAAATCAGGGTGAGTTTGTTTTATATGAACTTATTGGTTATGTAAGCGGTTTTATTTTCTTTCATTATAGTGTTGGAATTTTGTTTGCTTTTCTTCTTAAAATTATGTATAATTTTCGTAAAGGCAAAGGTCAGAAATTATTTAATAAAATTTTAAGGTGAATTTATGACAGGAAAGAAATTATCAACTCTTATAAAAACCATTACAGTATGTGCATCAGCGCTATTGGTTTTGCTTGCATTTGTAATAGTATTTCAATATGTAAGACTGGGTAATTTAAAGCAAGAGTCGCTAAAATTGTCAAACGAGATAAGTACGCTTACAGAAAGACGCAAGGATTTAGAGAACGGAATTATAAGCAGAAATGGTGATGATTTTATTGAAGATTACGCGCGTGACGAACTTGGGAAGATAAAAGATGGAGAAACTATTTACATTTTTAAATAAAATATTTTAAAAGTGGTTGACAACAGCCACTTTTTTTTGTATTATAAGTAGGCATGTGTTTTAATATATGTGCTACGTCGCGGGGTAGAGCAGCCCGGAAGCTCGTTGGGCTCATAACCCAAAGGTCGTGTGGTTCAAATCCCACCCCCGCAACCATTTTTTATTTTGGCGACATAGCTCAGCTGGCTAGAGCGTCCGGTTCATACCCGGCAGGTCGATGGTTCAAATCCGTCTGTCGCTACCAACATGCTTAGCCGAAAGGTTCGGGCATTTATGGCCCCGTGGTCAAGAGGTTAAGACATCGCCCTTTCACGGCGGAATCGGGAGTTCAATTCTCCCCGGGGTCACCAATGGGAGTTTAGCTCAGCTGGGAGAGCATCTGCCTTACAAGCAGGCGGTCGTAGGTTCGAGCCCTACAATTCCCACCATAAAAGGAAGTAATAGATACTTTCTTTTTTTATTCCGTTATTTTAATGTATTTTGTAATTACGAAAGACGAGAAGTCTTCTTTTTTAACAAAATTTTCAAAATTACATGTGATTATTACTTGTAATTAATTAGTTATATAAATTGTTTTTTTCTATAATTGACATGAGGACTATGTTATGAATAAAAAAACGCCAATTTATATTTTTTATGGATTTTTATTTGCAGGAGTATTTTTTGTACTTCAAAGTGCGGGTGTTGCTGAAATTATTTATCCATTTGGCATTGCATTTATGTTTGCGCTACTAGCGCTTAAAATTAATCCGCTTTTTTATTGTCCTTTATTTTTTCTAAGTAGTATTGCAATATCTTTTTCGTTAAGCACCATTTTGTCATCACTTGCCCTTATTAGTATAGTTGTACTTGGATATATAATAAGCAAATTATCAAATAAAAAAATACCAGTATATCTTGTAATAATTTATTTGTGTATTGGTTATGCTTGTAAGTTTTATTACGCAATAATTAATAATTTTATAATTCAAACATTGCTTGAAATGCTTGTTGCGAGTATGTTTACATACATTTATTTTGTTGTTATTTCTGCCATTAAAGCCAGAAGACTTCAAGGCAGATTCACTATTGATGAAAATGTTTGTTTGGCACTATGTGCAATGAGCCTTTTTTTAGGCACGGCAGCGTATAATATATATTCAGTGCCATTAATTTCATTTTTATTTCCATTTATCTTGCTACTAGCATCATCACTTGTAACTCGTGAAAAAGTTTTGTATATTGCTTGTTGTATGGGCGTTGGAGTGTGTTTTTATAATTTCTCTGTCACAATTTTAGCAGTGGTGGTTCTTGAAGCAATAGTTATACTTATTGCTGATTCCTCATCACCACGACTTTTGAGATGTGGTTTTTTATGTTTAACTGATGTGGTTTTGGGTACTTTTTTAAATGGATATGCAGTATATTCAATCTACAATTTTTTAGCGGTGGTGATTGCTTGTATTCTATTTATGATTATACCTAAAAAGTTACTTGATAGAGCGCAGGGATATATAGGTTGTGGCAAGAAAAATACTGCCATTGAGTTTGCGTATGACATTAAGAAAAATATGCTCAGGGAAAATCTTGATAATTTAGCAAATGTATTCTTTGATTCGAGCAATGTTTATAGGTCATTAATATTTGAAGGATTAAATGATGAAGAAATCAGAAAGGTTGTAAAAAATGATGTGTGTTCTAAGAATTGCAAAAAATGTATTAATTTTGCAAAGTGTTATAGGGGCGAAGATAATGGTATAGATATTGCACTGAGTACACTTATTGATAACGGAATACTTAAAGGCAGGGTAAATCTTATAGACTTGCCTCAATTTATAGCGGTTAATTGTATTCAGTCTAAAAGCATTTTGGCGACACTAAATATGTTGCTTGATAAAATTGCGGGTTATAAAAAAAATATCAATACTGAAAATTATAGTAAAGCAGT
Organism: Clostridia bacterium; assembly: GCA_036649955.1. GTDB lineage: Bacteria > Bacillota > Clostridia > Christensenellales > UBA1242 > JAVWAR01. Next base: position 3,608 of record JAVWAR010000017.1, read on the forward strand.
AGTGGCAGATCAACTATTATGTTCGTCTAATATCATAAGAAAAAAGAAAGACGACTTTTCTCGTGATTGCGATAAGTTGTCGGATAAATCAAAAATACTAGAAGAGGAATTATTATATCATAATGTTATTCCGCGGGAAGTACTTGTTATGGAGTCATGTAAAAGTGGCAATATTACATCAATATTTCTTCATATTAGAAAAGATGATGCTGAAAATGAAGCAATTTTATTATCAGTAAAAAATGCTTTTAAAATTCCGTTTTATGTTTCCTCATCAAGTTCATTAAAGGTATCTGGCTGGAAAACAATAGAACTCAAACCTCTTCCAATCTATGATATAGCAATGGGCGAGGCGAGTGTCAGAAAGTGTGAAAGTGAAATTTCTGGTGATACATTTTCTCTTACATTTTTGCCAAACGGGAAATATTTAATTGCGGTGTGTGATGGTATGGGTAGCGGAAAAGAAGCAGAAAGTATTTCCAATAAAACGATAGCATTGATAGAAAGTTTTTATAGAGCAGGTTTTGAAAGTGAACTTATAATGCAAAGCGTAAACAGAATTGTGTCCACAATGTCAAAAGATAGTTTTTCTGCAACGGATATTTGTTTAATAGACCTTATTACGGGAGAACTTGATACAATAAAACTTGGTTCAGCAATCAGTGTTATTAAAAGACAAGACAAGATTGAAGTAATTGAAAGCAGTAAGTTGCCGATAGGAATAAGTGAGGAGTTTTCAGTTAATCTTGACCGCAAGATATTACAGACGGGAGATATAGTAGTGCTGGTTTCTGATGGCATTATTGATGCTTTTTCAGGTGAGGAAAAGTTTATAGAATTTGTTTGTGCTGAAAATATTAAAAATATGCAACTGCTTGCTGAAAGCATTTTAGAAGAAGCAAAAGAACTATCTCAAAATGCACCAAATGATGATATGACGGTTGTAACTTTCAGACTTACGCAAAATGCTTGTTAAAATGTTTGTAAATTGTTTTCTAATGCGTATAATGTAATTGAGGATATTATGGAAAAAGTTATAAAAAACATGTCAAGATTATTTGCTGGTAAAAACAGTATTGCCGTTGGCGTCAGTGGCGGGGTTGATTCTGTTGTACTTTTAAATTTACTAAGTGAGTATTCTGCACAAACAAACATTGAAATTACGGCTATTCATGTCAACCACAATCTGAGGGGAAATGAAAGTGAGCGTGATGAGTTGTTTGTTAAAAATCTTTGTAAAAAATTAAAAATTAAACTTATAATTAAGAGTGTTGACCCTAAAAAACTTGTAAGTGAAGGGCTTAGTGTTGAGTCTGCGTGTAGGCAACTTAGGTACAATGCGTTTCATGAAGTTATGGAACAAGAGAATATTAATTGTTTGTGTCTAGCGCATCATGGTAATGACCAAGCCGAAACAGTGCTTATGCATATTTGTAGAGGTTCAGGACTCAGGGGTGCATGCAGTATGCAGGAAATTGAAGGGGAAATTATTCGCCCATTGCTTTCCGTGTCAAGAGAAGATATTGTTAAGTATGCAAAAGAGAATAACATTGATAATGTTGAAGATAGTTCAAATGCTGAAACAAACTATGCAAGAAACTATATTCGCAATATTGTCATGCCTGACTTGCAGAAAATATATCCACAAGTTGTAAGTTCGCTAGTTAGGTTTTCTGACAACGCAAGGGGTGATGAAGAACTTATAAATTCTTTAATACCGCATGATTCTGTTCATATTGTAAAAGGTGAGGCGGTTATTAGTAAAGAAGTATTTAAGATGCATGCATCTTTATATTCGCGAATAATTTTTAAGGCATTTAACAGGCTTGGAATTTATGCAGATATTGAGCAAAAGCACATTGAAATTATTGCAAAATTGGCTTCTATGAAGGCTGGCCAAAGCGTTGATTTGCCATGGGGAAAAGTCGCTTTTTGTGATTATGAAAATATTGTTATTGGTGTTAAAAAAAGAGAGAAAAAATCTCTTACTATGAATTTCAAAATAGGTAAAACCGTTGGTGAAAAATTTAGTTGTATGGTTACTATTGAAGATAATATTGAAGGGTTTGATAGTGGTGTACATTACGCGGACTATTTAAAAATTCCTGACAACGCGGTTTGGCGAACGCGAGAAGAGGGAGATGTTTTTCAAAAACTTGGTGCTGGCACAAAAAAGTTCGCAGACTATTTAACAGATAAAAAAATTCCGTTAAGAAAACGTGATGATATTTATGTTTTAGCATCAGATAGTGAAATTCTTGCAGTCGCAGGATATGACATTTCTGATAAAATTAAAATTGATGCAGATACTGAAAGGATTGCGGTAATTAATTATAATATCTAAAAATTGTTTTGAAAATAATTATAATTATGCTAAACTAAAATTGATTTCGAAGGAAAAATTATGAAATTAATTGTACCAAATGAAGTTAAAAAACTTGCAAGTCTTTTTGCGCGTCATGGAAAACCACTATATATTGTTGGTGGGTTTATTCGTGATAGTTTTTTGGGTGTAAAAAATAGTGATATTGACCTTGCATCTTGTGCAACAATTAAAGATATTATTGACATTTTATATAATACTGAATTTACTATAAAGGTAAAGTCTGAACGTTTATCTACGATTGAAATTTCTTGTGGCGAACTGAGAATGGAACATGCCACTTTTAGAAGGGAATGGTACGAAGGTTCTGGCGGGCACACTCCTACTTCTGTTGAGTTTGTAGACTCTATTGAAGAAGATTATATTAGACGTGATTTTACCATCAATGCTATTTATTATGATATAACGAATGACACGATTGTTGACCCGTGTGAAGGTATGGTTGATTTATCACATTATTTAGTAAAATCTGTAACTATTCCAAGAATGGTTTTTGAAAATGATGGTCTTCGTATTCTTCGTATGATAAGACTTGCGTGTACTCTTGTTTTGGATATTGATGGAAACACATTTAAAAGTGCAAAAGAAAATATTTTTAGATTACAATTTATTTCTGCTTCGAGAATTCGTGATGAATTTAGCAGAATTATTCAGGCAGATATTGAACATCCGGAAGTTGAAGGGCATGAAACTGCTCATTCGCGAGGGCTTTTGCTTTTAGGTGAGATTGGTGCATGGGCGTACATAATTCCGCAAATAGAAAGTATGCGAACTAATGAAATGATGTTTTCTGGTAATGAACGGCTTTATGACCATGTTATTCGTGTAGTAGAGTTATCTGCACCAGAAGTTAGATTGTCTGCATTGTTGCATGATATTGGTAAAGAAACATGTATGAAAATGCAAGGTAATTTTAATGACCATGCCATTGTGGGTGCTGCTCTTATAGAAGATATTTTAGGTTCTGAGGGTCTAAATTATCCACGTGATGTTGTAATGCGTGTAAAACAAATTATAGCGGGACATAACTTTGATAAATATGGTTTGGCATTTGAAAGTACGATTCGAAGATTTATTTTTTGAAAATAAAGAAGTGTTCTATTTAATAGTTTTACTTAAACATGCAACAGTTCGTGCAAAAAAACCATGGCTTGAAAACAGTAAGATTGCAACTAGATGGGACAATATATATAAACGTATGATAGAAGAAAAGGCTCCGCTTGATATAAAAGACCTTGCAGTTACCGGCGGTTATATTAAAGAGCATTTACAATGTGTTAGAGATGCAGAAATATCTCAACTTATGTTGTACTTGCAAAGAAGAGCAGTTGTTAACGTTAAACTTAATAATAAAGAGAGTTTAACAAACCTTGCACTTAAATGGATAAAGAAATTTAGAACAATAGTGAGGAGATAAAATGCAAATAGGAATGATAGTAGTTGCAGTAGTTAGTTTCACTGCATTTGTGTTTATGCTTTTTTATTTTACTGCTAAGCGCAAAAATCTTTATGAGGAAGACATTTACGAAAGTAAGTATAACCAAGTAAAGAAATTATAAAAAAGTATCAAAAAGCACATAATAATAATATGAAAAGATTAGTAATGATTATTTTTATATTTTTTATTGGTGTTTTTTTTGTTCCTCAAAATTTCAATATTTCAGTTTACGCACATGGTATAAATATAAACATAAAATCTCCGCAAAACGATTATAACTTTTCAGATTCAGAGATGCTAAAAGATATTGATATAAATAATATTAAAGTTCCATTAAATAGACATGCAAGAAATGGTACAATTACTGAGAAAAAGAAAGTTGCAAGACTTATGGAAAAACAAGGGTTTAGTGAAAAAATAATTTTAGATTTTTTATTTGTAGGTTTGGAAAATAAAATTCAAAAAATAGAAAAAGAGGTTTCTGTACATGCCATTGATTCAACAATTATATATGACAAATTTGCTAAAAAAATATTTGTAACCGATAGTTATCAGGGCGAAATTATTGATGAAAATCTATTATATAAAACATTATATGAATCATTTAAAAAGGGTAACAAACTTGATGCGACTATTAAATTAAAAAAAGAATTGCCTAAATTAAATAAAAGTGATGCAAAAAAATTCGCCGCTCGAAAAAGTAAATTTACAACATATTTTGATGCAAATAATGTATCTCGTTCAAATAACATATGCGAAGCATTAAAGGCGTTTGATGGAAAGATTTTAATGCCAAATGAAGAGTTGTCATTCAATAAAACTACTGGGGTTCGCAATGCGGAAAATGGGTACTTGCCTGCTAAAATTATTTCCAATGGTAAATATATTGAAGGTTATGGTGGCGGAGTTTGTCAGGCTAGTACGACGTTATATAACTCAGCATTGCTTGCTGGACTAGAAATAGTAGAAGTGCATCAGCATAGTTTAAAAGTTGGTTATATAGATGCCTCATTTGATGCAATGGTTAGTATTGGGAATAGTGACCTTAGAATAAAAAACAATAATTCATATCCACTAATTATATCATCAGGAGCGACAAATGGCATGGCAAGTGTCGCGTTTTATGGGAAAGAAAATGAATATGAAATTCGAAGAAAAAGCGAAATAGTTAAAGTAATTGATGCGCCCAAAACCGAAATAGAAAGTGCACAATATTATAAAAATTTGCCATTATATGTTGGTCAACAAATAGTTGAAAATGTATCACATAATGGAATTATATCAAATGGATATTTGGAATATTATAAAACAAACAAACTTGTAAAGGTTTTAAAAATAAGGAGTAATCAGTATAGTCCAAGCGCAGGTAAGATTGTCGTGGGGGCTATGGAACAATTTACTATTTAAAAAATGAATTAGTCAAATAGTTGTGTGAAACAAAAAAATGTTTCACACGAGTTGTTAACAATGTTGATAACTTTGTTTATAACTTGAACGCTTGTTTGAAAAAAGTAAATACACGCCCATATTTAGGCGTGTATTTTTATTAATTATTTAGATGTAATTGTTGATAACTTTTCTGCATGTTTATTTGTTAATTGTGCGTTAGTTAATTGTTGGTCAATAAAAGATAGAGGAACAATCTGGACGTTCATATCTTTTAATGTTGTTAGCATGTCTGTAATTGCCCGAGCGGTCATAATTCCACCCTCAGGTCCAACGTGACCTATTGCGATTGCATAGCCATCAGTTTGCGCAATTTGACCCGCCTGTAAAATAAATTGTTTTGCATTATAATAAGATTTTTGTCCATGTGGTTCTAAAAATACGTCACGTCTTAAATAATTTGAACTAGTAAGTGCTGATGCTTGTTCACACTTTGAATTTATTGTTGTTGCACTATCTAAAAAGTAAAAATGATGATTTTGTGCTTCCTCATAAACATTTTTCATAATACCAAGTTTTTCGCTGACGCCTGAACCAATATGTATGTTCATTCCGCTTGCATGTGGAACACTTTTTAAGGCATTATTAATTTTAGTTATGACACCTTCTTTTGTTTCATAATTTGTAATAAGTTCAGGTCCATAATAATTTGGTGGTAAATAGCAGTTTGCCTCCATTGGCATGTGTAGCATTACTTCGTGACCCTTGTTGTGTGCATTGTTAGAATCTGTGGTTGAATATTCTAGGTTTGGCATAATTGCACAAGTTAGTGGAACACCAATATTCAGCATATCTTCAACACCATATCTATCCATTCCAAAATCGTCAATCACTATTGCAAGGTATGCGGGCGGTTTTAGTGCATAAGTATTAATCTTTGCGCTGGGCAAAGAAGAGAGTGGAATTATTAAGGTAATCAATAAAATTAATAATTTTTTCATATTAGTAGTTTTGCAATAAAGTAAGGTTTTATTCATCAGAGGGTTGACTTTTCAAAAGTAATCTATCATACTTAAAATATGTTAATTAAAGGAACAGTAGAAGAAATAATATATAGGAACAATGACAATGGTTATACAATCATTGCGCTTTCTAGTAACAACATAATGCTTACGGCGACTGGTAAATTTCCGCTTATAGGCGAGGGTGAAGATGTTGAACTTGAAGGCGAGATGAAACTTAACCCTAAGTATGGTGAGCAGTTTGAAGTTTCACATATTAAAATAAACAAACCCTCATCTATTGATGCAATAGTTAAGTACTTAGCAAGCGGATTGATATCAGGTGTTGGAGAAATAACTGCATCAAATATAGTTAAAAGGTTTGGAGAGAAGACCCTTGATGTTATAGAAAACAATCCATCAAGTTTGGCTGAAATAAGGGGTATAAGTGAGAGAAAGGCACTTGCAATAAGTGAGTCATATGCAGATATCAAAAAAATGCAAGATGCCGTTATGTTTCTACAAAATTATGAAGTTTCTGTAAATATGGCTGTTAAAATTTATAATAAATATAAACAAGCGACTGAAACAATAGTATCAACAAACCCATATAAACTTGTTGAAGACATTGATGGTATAGGATTTAGAACGGCTGATAAACTTGCATTTAAAATAGGAATTGACACTGAAAGTGAATTTCGTATGCGTGCGGGAATTATTTATGTATTGAGTGAAATATCAAGTAGAAATGGAAGTACTGTTGCAAAAATTGAAGAGGTTTATACGGAAGTTTGTATCTTGTTAGGCTTTGGTGAAAATGGTGAGAGAACTCTTTTTGATAATGTTTTATCACAATTAATTATTGAAGGGAAAATAAAAGAGTGCAAAATTGATGGTGCAGACGCATTAAGTAATGCCGAGTATTACAATATGGAAAAAACAATCAGTGCGCGAATTATAAAAATGCTTAGAATGGGTGATGCAAAGGCATATAATGTTGAAGCGGAAATAGAAGAGTTTGAAAGAATAAACGCTATAACCTTGCACGATATTCAAAAAGATGCGCTTAGGCTTGCTGGCAGTAAAAGTGTTTGTATAATCACGGGTGGACCGGGTACAGGGAAGACGACAATTATCAAGGGGCTTTTAAAAATATTTACTTCGCGTGGGTTGTTTGTTTCGCTTATGGCACCTACGGGCAGGGCAGCAAAAAGGCTTTCGGAAGCAACGGGTTGTGAAGCAAAGACTATTCATCGTGCGCTAGATTTTAATTTATCTCGTGGCGCGAATAGTTTTAATGTCAATGAAGAAAATAAATTAGATACTGATGTTTTAATAGTTGATGAAGCAAGTATGATTGACGATTTTGTTATGTCAAACCTGCTTAAAGCATTAAAGAGTTCTTCAAGATTAATTATTGTTGGAGATAAGGACCAATTACCATCAGTTGGAGCAGGAAATGTGCTTGCTGATTTGATAACTTCTGGTCTTATACCAGTAAGTGAACTTACACAAATTTATAGGCAAGCAAATGAAAGCAGAATAGTTGTAAATGCCCATAAAATTAATAATTCAGAAATGCCGGATTTAAAAGAAAAAAACAATGATTTCTTTTTCAGTTATGCGGATACTCCCGAAAAGGCAAAAAATGATATTTTATCACTTGTAAGCGAACGTATTCCACAATATTTAGATATTGAACCTAGTAAAATACAAGTAATTGCTCCAATGAAAGCAGGTTTGGCAGGGGTTGACAATCTCAATTTAGAACTTCAAGAAACCCTCAATCCTTTTGAAGAAAAGAAACATCAGGTCATTCTTCATAAAAGGATATTCAGAGTGGGTGATAGAGTTATGCAAACATCTAATAATTATGACCAAGAATGGCTTCTATCAAAGAACGGGATATCAGTAAAAGGAAGTGGTGTCTTTAATGGAGATATAGGCATTGTTGAAGACGTCAATACATATACTTGTGAGGTGTCTGTTGTGTTTGAAGATGGAAGGTTTGCAAGTTATAGTCAGGCAGAACTTGAAGATTTATCTCTTGCTTATGCTATTACCATTCATAAAAGTCAGGGCAGTGAGTTTGATGTTGTAATTATTCCAGTGCTTGGTGGCAATCCACTGCTATATAATAAAAACTTGTTATATACAGCCGTAACACGGGCGAAAAAAATGGTTGTTATTGTTGGTAATCCCAAAAATATTTATGCAATGGTAAAGAATGTACAAATGGCAAGTAGAAACACCTTGCTTGTGGATTTTTTACATGCTGATAATGATAATTTTAATGATATGTTTGAATAATAGTCCTCTGTTAATGTGATACTAAGCATAAGAGGACTTTTTTATGAAAAAAATTGCAAAATTATTCTTGTTTACTATGTTTATGGTTGTAGTTTGCGTAACAATAGTGGGTTGTGGCACAGCGCCCAATGTACCTAAAAATTTAAGTATAGATGGCATGAGTGAACCTGTGCTAAAAGTATATGATACGTCAAGTAAAACTATTGTAAACACAAATGTGGAAAGTTACATTGAGGGCGTGGTGGCGGGTGAGATGTATCCGTCTTGGCCACTTGAAGCATTAAAGGCACAAGCAGTACTTGCGCGAACATATACATTGCATTTTGTAAAAAATAAAGGTGCTAGTAAATATAGCGGTGCTGATATTTCGACAGACATTTGTGAGGCACAGGCATATGCACCGCAACTTATTAATGATAATGTTAAACGTGCAGTTAGAGAAACTCGTGGAGTTGTTCTTGCAAATTCGGGTGAGTTTATAGAAAGTTGGTTTCATGCAAATAGTGGAGGCAAAACAAGTACGGTAAAAGAGGGGTTTAATTCAAAAGGAAGCAGTGAGCCGGAGTTTGTTAAAATAGCATCATCACCAGAAACAGCGGAAAACTCACAAAATGCTGTGTGGACAGCAAAATTTACAAAAGCCGAAATGTTAAACGCACTCAGTAGAATGAAGATAAGTGTAGCATCCGTTAGTCCACTACTTATTGCAGAAAAAGGAAACAGCGGTAGGGCAATTACACTTAGTGTTGGGGGAAAGATAGTTGATTGCCCTGCACTTAGACTATCACTTGGAAGCACAAAATTTAAATCTACATTTATTACAGATATTAATAGTGATAAAAATGGCGTTTCAATATCCGGTAAGGGTTATGGGCATGGTGTAGGGTTGTCGCAATGGGGTGC
>JAVWAR010000018.1:0-12823 GCA_036649955.1 Clostridia bacterium
AGTGGCATTGATGTTAAAATTTTAGTACCTAAAATTCCTGACAAAAAAATGGTTTTTAAAATGACGCGTGCGCACTATGGTGATCTTCTAAAAGCCGGTGTCAAAATTTATGAATATACTGCAGGCTTTAATCATGCAAAAAATATAATTGTTGACGATAAAATGGCAATGGTCGGAACTGTAAATATTGATTATCGTAGCTTGCTGCTTCACTTTGAATGTGCTGACTTTATGGCTTTTGATAGTTCAATAATACAAATGAAAAACGATTTCTTAAATGCAATTAAAGAGAGTGAACTTATCACGCATGAAGCATGGCAAAAACGTTCAATGTTTGAAAAGTTTGTTGGCTTTTGGTTAAATGTAATCAGCCCATTATTGTAATAAAAAAAGAAACACATAATTGTGTTTCTTTTTTATAAATTAAAATCTGTCTTTTAAAAACTTTTCAACATGAGTTTTAATATCTAAAATAAGTTTTATGTCGTCATATAAAGGTTCAACTTTTTCTGCTGAAAATGAGTGAACTTTATTGCTTGTATCAAATAATTGTTTATTGCGGTAAAAATATAATGAATTACCTTGCATGTAAAGTGAAATTCGTGCAGAGGATTTTTTAGCGCCGGTCATTAATTTTCCCATAAGATTGACGGTAAGAAATTGTCTTGCTTTAATTTGGTCATTAGCATAAATTCTGAAAGTTTTATTAAATTCTTCCGACTCAAACTCGCATTTTTGAAGAGTACTTGTATTATTTGAATTAATACTAATTGTTAGCGGTGATGGATATGCTAGTTCTGCATAGCCAAACATTCCACTAAACATTATTTCATCAACAGTATGAGTTGTGTATGTAGGTGTATTATTTTTAGAAGCGTTAGATTGGGTTTGATAGGTATATTGTTCTGTAACTTCTATATCAGACAAAACAAAATTATTAAAGTCGGCATTATGAGCAAATGACAAATAATCTTCACCAGTATAGTTAATAATATTGGAATTTGGTTTGCAAGCAGGTGAATTTATAAATAAACTTTGTGAAACAAAATTTGTTGGCATAAAAGCATGTGGTTCATCACTAAGTAAAAAGTCTATAATTTGTGTTTTATTTTCCTTTTGCTTTTCTTGTATTTTTGTTGACTTTGTAGGAGTTAAAAACTGACCCATCATATATAAAATAAATGCAATTACTGGAATTATAAAAAACACATATGTGTTATTATAAATGTTTTGCATTTTCAAATAGAAGAAAACCCCCATTGCAATAAGGGCGGATATAATAATTATTGCTGAATAAACTTTTACAAAGCGTTTACGATTATCTCTATTAATTATTTTTTTTGTAATTTTATTTTTTTTGCCACCAAAAGTACTTTCGAAGAAATCAACAAATTCAGTTTTGCTTTTCATGTGTAGTTCTCCTTATAACGAATATGTTGGTGCAATTTTTTCATCAACGGCAATTTCAAAAACCGTATAACGTTTAAATTTAAACATATAAGCAACGATATTTGATGGAAATGTTTGAACCATATTATTATAATTGGTTATATTGCTTATATAAAATCTTCTCACGGCAACCAATTCTTCTTCGCATTCAATGAGCGCATTTTGCAGGGTTTTATATTGTTCATCGGCTTTTAGTTCGGGATAAGATTCAGTTATTGCAAAAAGTTTTTGCATAAGTGGTAATGTTTGGTTTGCAAGTTCAATTTTCTCAATGCACCCTTCGGTTTGTTCTGCAACATTTCTTAGTCTTGCAATTTCTTCAATAGTGCTTTTCTCATGTTTAGCATAACCTTTTACTACTGCCACTAAATTTGGTATTAAATCAAATCTTTTTTTCAAGTGAATATCCACAGATGAAATACTCTCTCTTACTTTATTATTCATTTTTATAAATTTATTATATGAATTAATAAGTAGTGCAATAAATGTAATTAATACAACTCCAAGGATTATAAGAATAATTATTGTTTTATCCATTTGTTTTCTCCTGATGATATTATATATTATTACACAATTATTTCAATTAATCAAATTAATGATAGAGATTTGTTATAATAATTGATATAAATCATTAATTATGATAGATTATATGGAAGGGAGAGCAAAATATGTTTAGTAAAAGGAAGATTGTTAAATTCAATAATGGTTTAGTTCTACTTTTTAGAAAAAGAAAAATTAATAAAGGTGTATATTTTAGGCTTACGTTTCAAGCAGGCGCATTGAATGAGGGACAGAGAGATGGCTTAGCACATTTGTCGGAGCATTGTTTAGCAGGTTCGCTTGGGACTAAAACTAGAACAAAAGATGAAATTATTGAATTTCATAAAAGTTTAAAAGAGTGGAATGCATATACAAGTATTGATGATATTGCATTTTGGTTTTATAGTTCAGTTAAAGATTTTGCAAAAGCGATTGATTCAATTATGGATTGTCTAACAAACGTTAAGTATGATGAAACTGAGTTTGAAAATGAAAAGAAAGTTGTAATACAAGAAATAAAAAATAAAAAACAATCAGTTGAAAAAGATTGTTATGAAATGGATTGTAGAGAGAATTATATTAATAAGTTAATTTTTGCAAAATGCAATGTTGGCGGAACTGCTGAAAGTGTAAAGGATATAACTTTTGAGGAAGTTTTAAAACATAAAGAAAGTGTATTAACCCTTGATAATGCCAGAATAAATGTTGTTGGAAATATAAGTTTATTTAAAGTAAAGAGAATTATAAAAAATAAAATATTTCCATTATTACCGAAACATAAAATACGTGATACCGTTAGGCTTAATGATTTATATGGTATGGTTGGCGGAAATGCGTCAATTACAAATTCAAGCGAAAAAGAAAAAAGTTTAGTTTGTTTTAGGTTTATTATTGATAAAGAAGAAAAAATAGGCGATGGCATACCATTTAGTTATATAGGTTATGCATTGAGATACATGTCAACTAAGTTGTATAGAGATAAATATGGTTTGTGTTACAGCAGTAATGTAATTGCTTCATGTGGGAATAAAAATATTGAACTTTTTATAAAAATAAATTGTGAAGAAAACAATGTTCCTAAGGTGTTAGAGGTTACTCCTGAATTTATTACAATGTTGAAAAATATAAAATTTACAAAAGAAGACATAAAAATAACATATGAGCATCTTCAAAAGTCAAAAGATGCTTCAATGCCTATTTCGCATAAAGAAATTGCACAAGATATGGGTGGAGAGTATTTGAATTTTGGAAGATTTATTACATGGTTTGAAAAAAAGAAAATAAAATGGGCAAGAAAACATATTAAACCAGAAAAAGTGCAGGTATTATTTGATAGTTTCTTTAAAGTAGACCCGTATATTTTAATAGTTACAAATCATGAGTTTGATAAACCATTCAATTATGAAGAATATAAGCAAAAAATAAAAGAAGCAATTAATGAAAAAAGTAACTAACAAAATACAATAAAAAAGCGGTATAATTATACCGCTTTTACTTTTAAATTATTATGGAACTATTGGTTTTGGTACAGACGTAATGATAACTCCATTTGATATGGTATTTTCATCAACTTTAATATTGTTTGTAAATTCAATATTACCTATATATTTAAGTCCGGATTCAATTATATTTCCAAATGTATTCAATAATTTATATGAGTCCATATTATCTTCTGGTGGAAATATAAACGAGATAAGTAGGTTTAAAAGTATTTCACTTTGAGTGCTTGTTCTGTTATTAATAGATATTTTACCGCCTGTATACTTCCAATCCCCATTACTATCAATAGAGATATTTAACAATGACGAAATATATATTGTTTCTGGAACAATCATGTTAAGCAAGAAAATTGGAACATCCATATATGATGCCATTTGTGTTCGCACACTATCGGTATCCAATTTTATAACAAGAGATAAACTGCACTCATTTTTATTTAAAACGCCATTTTCAACAAGCGGACTGATAATTACTTCTCTGCACTGCATGTTAATTGTGTCAAGGTATGCAAGGTCTGGCAGTGATGAAGATAAAATTCCAGACGATAACATTTGGTCAACAATTCCAGCAAGTTCCTTATCTGTAAACTCCATAGGGAATTTTGTTTTATCAATAGTAAGGTCTTTTCCGCTGGCAATTTTTGCATAATCTAGTTTTGTGTCATCAGTAGCAAGCACAGGGAATCCGGAATTTTTAAGTTTAGATACGGCATCCATAGTATTTTTTCTAGTATATGGATTTGTAATAAAAGTTTTTTCATCTGGTTGTGTATATAAAGTTTTTACAATGGCAACTAAGTCGTTCATATTACTAATCCCGTATGAGCCGAAATATTTAGGCACAACAAACTTATCGATAGCAAAATAGCCCGAAAACCCAACTGTAAAAATTATTACAACTATTATTCCAAGATTAATGAAAAATCTTAATGCTTTATGCTTTTTATTCATACTAACCCGTTATAACCGATGAGGTTATGCCTTTAAATAATAAAAATAGAGCAATAACTGCAAGCAATATATAAAGAATGAATTTTAAAATTGAAAATTTTCTTTTAAACATAGTTATCCCTCCGTTTACAAAAACAAACCTTATAATTGTATTATATGATATTTTAGTTATTATGTCAATTTCAGAATGCATGCAAAATAAAATAAATAAAAAGATTGAAGTTTTCTTCAATCTTTTGGTTGTATTAAATTTCTTTTATTTCATCTACACCTTTAATTGTAAGTTGAATACGTTTTTTAAGAGGATCTACACTCAATACTTTAACGGTGACAGGGTCGCCAACTTTTAAAACTTCACTTGGGTGGTGAATGTAGTCTTTTGAAATTTCGCTAATGTGAACAAGCCCATCTTGATGGACAGAAATATCTACAAACACTCCAAAGTCTACGACATTGCGCACAATTCCGTCAATAATCATTCCTTCTTTAAGTGAAGAAATGTCAAGCAGTTCGCTTTTTAGTTTTGGTTGAGGTAAACTATCTCGAATATCACGTCCGGGTTTTACAAGTTCGTTTGCAATATCTTGAAGAGTTGGTGCACCTATACCTATTTCACTTGCCACTTTATCAATGCCTTGATTTTCAATTAATTTTGGTAATAAATCAATTTTACCATCAGCAACGTCTTTCGTTGTTAAGTTAAAGTGCGCAAGTAATTTTTTTGAAGCGTCATATGATTCAGGGTGAACACCAGTGTTATCAAAAATATTTTTCCCGCCTGCTATTCTTAAAAAGCCTGCGCATTGTTCAAATGCTTTTGCACCAAGTTTTGGTACTTTTTTTAGTTCGCTTCGTGAAACAAATGCTCCATTTTCGCGCTTATAAATTTCTATATTTTTAGCGATTGAACTATTTAGTCCAGCAACGTGAGATAATAAACTTGGGCTAGCCGTGTTTACATCTACACCGACACTATTTACGCAGTTTTCAACAACACCATCAAGAACTTCGGTCAGTCTTGCCTGTGGCATATCATGCTGATATTGACCTACGCCAATGCTTTTAGTGTCAATTTTAATAAGTTCAGCAAGTGGGTCTTGTAACCGTCTTGCTATACTAACTGCACTTCTAAGCGCTACGTCAAACTCAGGGAATTCTTCTGCACCTAGTTTGCTTGCGCTATATACTGATGCACCAGCCTCATTAACTATGGCATAATTAATAGGTCTTTTTAATTTTTTAATAAGTCCAGCAACAAAAATTTCGCTTTCTTTGGTTGCCGTTCCATTTCCAATAGATATAACGTCAACTTTATGCTTATTGATAAGTTGTGTAAGTTTTAATTCAGCCTCTTCAATTTTGCTTTGAGGTGGGGTTGGATAAATAACCGTTGTATCAAGGACATTGCCATTTTCATCAATTACTGCAATTTTACAACCCGTTCTGTAAGCAGGGTCTAGTCCAAGAATAATTTTACCTTTAAGTGGTGGTTGCATAAGTAGTGGTTTTAAATTTAGTTCAAACATTTTAATTGCTTGCTCAGAAGCCGTACTTGTAAGGTCAGTTCTAATTTCACGTTCTATACTGCTAAAAATTAAACGTTTATAACTATCTGCTAAGGTTTCTGTTAAAAGTTCTTTATAAATTGAACCATTTTTTATATATGTTTTATATATTATATCAAGAGCAACGTCTTCTGGTAAAACAAGAGATACCTTTAAAAAACCTTCTTTTTCACCGCGGTTAATTGCAAGTGTGCGATGAGGCGGAAGTACGGAAATTTTTGATGAATAATCTTTATACATTTCATAGGTAAAACTTCCGTCTTTTTCATTAAGTTTTGTTTCAATAGTACCTATTTTATAAAACAATGTTCGAAGTTCTTTTCTAATGTCTGCATTGTCTGATACCATTTCTGCAATTATATCTCGCGCACCATCAATGGCCTCTTGTGCCGAAGAAACTTCTTTTTCTATTGATATAAATTCCTGTGCTTTTTCTTCAAGATTGGAGTCTTTTTGCGCCAAGATAAAGTCTGCAAGTAATTGCAAACCCTTTGCAATAGCAACACTAGCGCGGGTTTTTCTCTTTGGTTTGAAAGGACGATAAATATCTTCAATTTCTGTAAGCGTTATTGAAGAATTTAAGTCTGCACTAAGTTTGTCGGTCATATTACCTTGCTCAGTAATTAAGTTGAAAACTTCTGCTTTTCTTTTTTCTAAACTACGAAGGTATGAAAGCCGGTCATAAAAAGCCCTAAGTGTTTGGTCATCAAGACTGCCAGTAAGTTCTTTTCGGTATCTTGCGATAAAAGGTATTGTACAGCCTTCATCAATTAAACTAATAATATTGTCTGTGTGAATTGCACGAAGCCCAAATTCACTTGCTATTTGTTCATTTATATTCATTTTTTACCTCTTTTTTATTATGCTATTGTAATTTTAACAACATTGTCTTTTTAAGTCAAGCGACTTAACTTTATTACCAAAAATCTTCTCGCAATTAAATTTTTATTATTCAATACAATTCTCACATATTTGTGATATAATTAAGCGAGAATTAATGACTATGAAGGAAATATGTTTATTTTACTTAATGAACTTAAAAATTATACTTCGTATGATAATAATGAGAAGAGTTGTGTAGAAAATGCAATTAAGTTTTTGGAAAATAACGAAAATTGCTTTGATAGGTCAAATTTAAAAGGACATATTACTGCTGGCGCATTAGTATGTGATAATGATGGGAATATACTACTTAATCATCATAAAAAATCAGGAATGTGGTTTCAATTTGGTGGACATAGCGATGGTGAGGATGATAGTTTAAATGTTGCTAAACGCGAAGTTATGGAAGAGTCAGGTATTACTAATTTTTCAACTGATGGTAAAATTTTTGATGTTGCTGTAATGGAAATTCCTTTCAGTGCCAAGAAAAATGAGCCAGAACATAAACATTACGACATAAATTTTTTATTTATTGTTAAAGATAAAAATTATGAAGTGTCAAATGAATCTATGGAAATAAAATGGGTAACAATAGATGAAGCAAAACGGTTAGTCGACCCAAATGATAATGGAATGCAAAGAATGATTTTAAAATACAAAAATTTTTTAAATAATCTAAACTTACCGCTTGTTTTTTAGTACGAAAATTATAAAAATATTTAGTCAATTAAAGGAGAGCGAGAATGAAAAAGGAGAGTGTTTTTGCTGATAAAATACTTAAATTTAATAAAAGTTGGTCAAAGTAAATAAAAAATTATAGTTTTAAAATAGTGGTGCGTCTGGTAGGGTTTAAGCGTAAAAAAAATGCCTGTGGCATATTTTTAGTGAAAAACGGGCGTCCAAAGGGGAAAGCCCCGATCCTATCCAGAGCGCAATGTATATGGATTGTTTATGTTTTTTAAATTTGGTGCGTCTGGTAGGATTCGAACCTGCGACCTCTCGTTCCGTAGACGAGCGCTCTATCCATCTGAGCTACAAACGCAAAATTATTGGCAATATTTATGAAATATTGTTATCTGCCAATCTTAGCAATTTATAATTTCGTTACTAATTACTTTGCAAGTATATCACACCTTTTATGCTTTGTAAATTCAAAAATTAAAAAAGTTCAGTAATTTTACGTATTTTCAATATATTCCTTTATTAAATCTCATTTTTGATGTAAACTAAAAGAAGAGGTATTTAAAATGGAAATCACAAAACTTGTTGTTGGTTCACTTAAAGAAAATTGTTATATCATAACCGAAGATGATAGAGTACTTGTTATTGACCCGGGAGATAATATTCCGCTTATTATTTCGAAAATTGAAAAATTTGCACCGGAAAAAGTTGCAGTTTTGTTAACTCATGGTCATTTTGACCACGCAATGGGTGCGAAAGCAATTTTTGAGCGTGGTAGCAAGGTTTATATACACCCACTTGATGCTAAAAAATTAACCAACAAGCAAAATTTGTCTTTTATTTTAAGTCAGCCATTTCCATATTTTAGTGGTTGTGAAGATTTAGTTGAAGGCGAAATGATTATCAATGGATTTGATATTTTAGTTATTCATACGCCGGGTCATACTAAGGGCAGTGTTTGTTTTGCAATAGAACATTGTTTATTTACAGGCGATACTATTTTTGCTGATGGCAGTATTGGTAGAACTGATTTAAGTGACGGCAATTTTAATGAAATTATAAATAGTATAGATAAATTAGCCCCTTTTCTTGAAAAAGGCTTCACTATTTTAGATGGACACTAAAATTAAGTCAAAAATGATTGCCACTTTTATAAAAAAATTATATACTTGGGGTATACTAATTGTAAGAGTGGCGTTTTGCTTATTTGGGGGAAATATGAATTATCCAAGAAAAAACTTTATATTTAGATTTATGGGAGGTTCATTTTTGCCTAAAAATGAAGTTTATGCCGTTGGAGAAGTTGCCACGAAAACTATTGCGCCAACAACTGTAATAGGCGATAAAATAAATGCGACATATTATCCAGTTGGATATATACCAACATATGAATTTGCAAAAAGTGATTCTATAAATAAAGATATTGATGTTACATACGTATATTATTTATATAATACTGCAACCTCACAGAAGAGTGAGCAAATTGGTTCATATAAGCATAATGAAGGGTTAAATTCAACAGAATATATAAAAAACCAACCTATTAATGTAGGTAGTTATTATATTGAACTTTCTGCTACGGCAACTGGATATACTTCTTATAATAAATCTTACATTTTAGAGATTGGAAAAGCCAGTCAAAAAATTAAGGCTGAAATAACAGAAGCAACGACAGGTATTAAGTTTGATGGGAATAGTAAAGTTTTTAACTATTCAATTTTAGGTGCATATTCTGGTGATACGCATGAAACAACTCTCACTATGCGAGATAGTTTAAATAATGTAATTACAACTATCACTGATGCGGGAACTTATACTTTAACTTTTTCATCACCTAAATATAGTTTTGAATTAAACAATGCAGAAAGTAACGCATTTATAGATGAGCATGGCAATAAGGTTGTTACGGTTATTGTGGATAATGCAGATGTTTCTCTTGATATTGTTGCTACTCATTCTGCTGAATATTCAGGAGAAAAAGTAAACCTTGCAAGTTTTATAACTTTTGCAAAAGGTGTGGGAAATATTGACCTATCTTCTGCTGTTTTAATAAATAAAGGTGCTGAAATATTTGATGCAGGTAATTATCAAGTTGAATATTCAATAAAGGGTTTGAAAAATTATAACGACATAACCAAAATATGTAATTTAACTATTACTGCAAAAACAATAATTATATTAGTTGATAATACTCAGTTTATTAGAATTCCAGACGGAAGTATTTTGGCAGTAAACAATGCAGACGATTATATTTTAAAACTTGCATATACTGGGAAAGAGCCGAACATTATAAACGTTTTTGATTTAAATGTTTTGTTTAATCGTGATAAAAAAGATTTTAAACCGACAATAAATAATGGTGAGCCTGCACTAAAAGAAGGCGAATATACTGCTGTTCTTCCTATTTTAAATAATTACGTTATAACATATAAAATCAATGCAGGTTCAGTTGCACAAGAAAATTTAAAAAACATTACAAAATTTGCAGTGAAAATTGATAGCGCAATAATAACCGATGCTGATGGTATGTTTTCTTCTGTTAAAGATTGGTCATTTACTTTTGACCAAAGCAGAAATATGTATTTGCAGAAAGAAAGACGTGAGTATTTGCAGTCGAAAGAATTCTTAAATGCTGATGGATTAAAAGTTGTCGTTAGAATGCAATATGATATATTTAAAGTTGGAATTGCTGATGGTGGTAGTTATAAAGTTAAACTTGCCACACTGAAATATTCTGATACTGCCTTAACTTATGTTTTAACATATGGTAACTTGCCAATGAACGCGGGCAAATATCTTGTTGAAGTGGCATATGACTTTGATAATAATAAAGAATATAAATTCACAGGAACCGTAACTTCATCAAGTTATAATTTGGAAATAAAAGCAAAAGAAGTTGCTGTTACGTTTGAAAATATTGGTGAAATTATAGAGAATAAGCCATTTGAAATTAAGGCATATTACTTTGATGTAAATAATGTTAAGCAATATTGCAATGTTTCTTATGACCCTAATATGCTAGTGTTTGTTGCTGGAAATTATAAAGCAGTTGCAAGTATTCCAGATTCTAACTATATAGCAACTGCTGGAACTACAAATGTATCTTTTGTAATTGGAATAAATAATACAAATAACTATATTTGGATAATAATTTTAGCAGTATCAGTAATTGTTCTTGGGCTTGTAATACTTGCGGTAGTGATAGGTGTTAAAAAATCAAAACGCAATAAGAAATTAAATAAAGTTGCACCTAAAATAGAAAGTGCATTTAAGAATAATGAAAAGGAACAACCTTCAATAAATAACGAAATTGATTTTGATATTTTGAAAGTTGATACTAAAAATTTTGATAATGAAAATAAAGGTATAGAAGAAGAGCAAACTAAAACAATCATGCCTGCAATTTCAACAATAAATGAGTCGTTGGAAAAAGAGCAAAATGTATTAGTAGAAAATAATTCTGACGAAAAAACTCCGCTAGAAACCAAGCCTGAAAGTTCAGACAATACTACAAGTAAAGAAGAATTAAAAGTAAAGGTTGAGCCGGTTGTAAAAGCACCTAAAAAGGCAAAACCCGAGAAAAAACCTGTTGCTAAGAAAAAGATTGAGAAAAAAGTAGCCAATAAAAAAACTGCAAAGAAAATCAATAAAGTTGAAAATGCAGAAAATGAAACAGATGTGGCTAAAAAAGAAGTTGTAAAAGAAACAAAAAAGACGCCTAAGAAGACAAAACCGAGCGTAAAAAAAGAAGCAACAAAAATACCTAAAAAGACAAAGGAAAGTCTTAAAAAAGGAACAACTAATAAATCTACTGCCAAAAAATCTAAAAAAATAGATACGAAAATTGGCGATGAAGAGGAAGTTAGAACAAATATTACTACAACGACAAAAAAAGTAAAATTAACTAAAAATCATCAAACTACAAGGATTACAAAAACAACGATAAACCCAGATGGCACTGTTACAAAAGTAGTGAAAACGGTTAATAAAAATATAGAATAAAGTTGTTAGAGAGTAAATATAAGGACAAGAAAGCAAATGCTTTCTTGTCCTTTTTATGTTGTTGTGAAATGTTGTTGTGAAAATGTTGTTGTGAAAATAGTGATTGTAATGGTTACTATTGCACGTGTCCAAACATTTTATGTCTATTTTTATAATGCATCATAGGGTTCTGTTGAGGTTTCAAGAAAATACTTTTTATATATAGAACTTGTTTTATCAATTTCAAGACGTTTTGCAATGTCGTAAGATATTTCCTGTATAAGTCCTTTATTTGCGAAACTATATTCATCAGTAGGAGATATAATTATGTGGTCTAAAACATGAATATCATTTAATATACAACTTGCGATAATTCTATGAGTAAGGATTGTGTCTTGGTCGGACGGCTGACTACCTGCTTCTGGATGATTATGTGTAAGAATTATTCTATCACTTCTATTGCGTATTGCTGTTTCTGTAATTTTACGAATAAAAACATCAACTTTATTAAAAGTTCCCGAGCCAACTTTTTCTGCTGTTATAAGTTTATTTGTAGGGTCAAGACAAATCACATAAAACTCTTCATAGTTAAGCCCTGCAAATAAAAGTCTTGTATATTCCTTTGCTTGTAAGTGATTTGATATTTTAGTTATTTCACTTGCTCGCCCTTTATTATACGCATTAAAAAGTTGAGGTATCAAAGTAATAAGTGTTGCGGAATGAGCACCAATGCCAGGTATTTCTATAAGTTGGTTATAATCTGCATTTAAAACATTGTTAAAACTTCCAAACCTTTTAACAAGTGAATGGCAAAGTGGGTTTACATCGCCTTGTGGTATAGAAAAATATAATAACATTTCAAGTTTTTCGTGGTCTGCAAGAGATTCAAGTCCATAATTTAAAAACTTTTCTTTTATTCTAAGTCTATGGTTCTTGTGCATTGCTGATGGAGAGTCATCATTTATTATAGATAATTTAGATATACTTGTTTTTTTGTTCATTTAATTTTATTCCTTTATGTCTTTCGTACAATAATATATGAAACAATAGAAATATACAACAAAATTGTTTACTTTTATCTTAAAATATGGAATAATATACTAAAATGGTTAAGGAGATAAATAAATGAATACAACTACTTGGATTATTATTGGTGTTGTTGCGCTAGTGCTAATTATTGCAATCATTATGATTATTGCAACTTACAATCAATTAATTAAACTTAGAAACAATAATGAAGAGGCGTTTTCAACAATGGACGTCTATATGAAAAAG
>JAVWAR010000019.1:0-12442 GCA_036649955.1 Clostridia bacterium
AAATGGAATTGACCCAAATCCTCCAATCAGTACTCCTAGTGAACCAGAAGTTCCAGTTGTACCAGAAGTTCCCGTTGTACCAGAAGTTCCAGTTGTACCAGAAGTTGAGAATGACCGTGGTGATTCAATGACCGATGTTGCTCCTGATGCTGGTGGCGGAACTGTTGATAACGTTGGTGATAGCGAAAATGCACCTGAATTAAAAGACCCTGTTGTTCGTCCACAACCAGAAGATGAGAGCAAAGGTGAAGTTAAACCTGATAAGGTTGAAGATAACAAAACCGACAATGTTTCGGACAATAAAACAAATAACCCAGGCAATAGAGGTGACATTGTCGTTGATGATGATGTTCGTACTATGTAATTTTAAAAGGCAGTCCTTAAATTAAGGGTTGCTTTTTTAATTTGATACTTGCTATGGTTGACATAACGCTCATGCGTGAATATAATAAAAGTATGAATAGTTTTTTGGCAAATCGTATTGCTTTTTCAATAGGCAATTTTGATGTTTATTATTATGGACTTATAATAACAAGTGCAATCATACTTGCGTTTGGTCTTGCTTTTTTATTTTGTAAAAAGCGTGGTTTTAATAAAGATTTTCCATTTGACTTACTTCTTGCCGTTGTGCCATTAGGAATTGTTGGTGCGAGGCTTTTTTATATAGCATTTGATAGTTCTTTAACTATTGCAGACTTTTTTTTGTTTAGAGAAGGCGGAATGAGTATTTTAGGTTCACTTATTGGTGGGGCTATTGGTCTTTGTATTTTGTGCCTATATCGAAAGAAAAACTTTTTTGATATTGCTGATGTGTTAGTTCCGTTGGTGCTTATGTGTCAAGCAATCGGTAGATGGGGCAACTTTTTCAATGAAGAAGTTTATGGCGCTTTAATTACCGACCCTGCAATGCAGTGGTTTCCTCTTGCTGTAAATATTGGTGGTGAGTTTTATCAAGCGTTGTTCTTTTATGAATTTGTGTTAAACACCATAGGTACAATTTTGTTAATAGTGTTATTGTATAAGGTTAAACAACGTGGTATAGTGCTTGGGGCATATTTGGTTTGGTATGGAACCGTAAGATTTTCCCTTGAAACATTGCGTCAGCCTGAATATATTTTAAAATGGGGTACAATACCCGCTTCGCAGTTGTTTAGTGGAATAATGATTGTTATTGGGATAGCACTGCTTGTTACATTTATAATAATTGCAGTGAAAAAGAAGAAAGCAATAGCGGGAGGAAGAACGGGTGTCTAATTTTAGTAAAGCAAAGAAAACATATACAAAAGCGGAAGTGGAGAGTTATATTCAAAAAATGATGACCTCTGCCGAAATAGCGCTTACAAATCAACGTGATTTGATAAGCAGTTTAAAGCAAACCATTGAAAACGAAAAGCAAGAATTAAATAAAATAAAAGAACGTGAATCAAGAAGTATGAATGCGTTATCTGTTGCGACAAAACGAGTTAACGATTGTGAAAAACAAATTAAAGATATAACCAATATAAAGAGAAAACAATTTGAACAATTTTCATATAAATGGAAAGCATTTTTTGAAGAAAAGGCAAGTGAATATAAAATAAAAGAAAGTGAATTTAAAACGAAAGAATTATTGGAAGAAGTGAGTCAAATTGTAGATTATTCGGCACAAGGCGATTTTGCACCGAAACTTGTTAAGAAGGAAAGTACAAAAAATAAATCAAACAAGACAGAACTATCAGCCAAAGAATTGGATATGCGCTATGAAAACATTTTAAAAAGAGTGAGCATGTTGACTTCGCCACAAAAAAAACGTGGTAGACCTGTAAAGAATGCTAAGACCGCAGTAATAGAATTAAGCGAAGTTATGGCAATGCCAAAAGATAGCCTTAATAGAATACTTTCTGAACTTTTATAAGCCATTATAATTAAAATTTTAATAATTAATACAACTGATTAAAAGCGGTTGTATTTTTTATTTTTCGTCTTTTTCACAAATTATAACGGAAGTAGTCAATAGTGACATTGCAACGGAAGACGCGTTTTTTAATGCGGTTTTCGTGACAATGCAAGGGTCGAGAATACCTTTTTCCAGCATATTTACATAAGTGGAAGTTAAAGCATCAAACCCAAATGACGGGCTTGTGTTTTTTAAAATGTTTGCAAGAATTATTGAAACATCCTCGCCGGCGTTTAATAAAATTTGCCTAAGTGGCGAATCAAGTGATTTTAAAACAACATTAATGCCAATTTGAAGTTCAGCACTGCAATCTTCAAGCACATGGGTTGCAAGGTCTTGAATTTTAAGAAGTGCAATTCCGCCTCCTGAAACAACACCACCTGATATAGCACATCGTGTTGCCGATAATGCGTCATCAATTCGCAATTTGCGTTCCTGCATTTCTATTTCGGTTGCACCGCCAACGGCAATTACTGCAATTTTGCCATTCAATAATGCTAGCCTATTCGAAAGAATTTCCTTTTGAATATTGTCTGTTGTGCTTCGTAGTGTTGATACAAGTTCACAAACTTTATCATCAATAATTTCCGTGTTAGAACATGCACCAAGAATAAGTGTTGACAACGGCGTTGCTGTAATTTTTTTGGCTTTTCCAAGATTTGAAAGTTTAAATTCACTTAATGGAATAGAGAAATCACTATAAACTGTTGCACCTGTAAGAAGTGCCAAATCTGCTAAAAATTGTTTACGTTTTTCTGCAAATAATGGTGATTTGATAGCAACACTTTTTAAATTTCCTCGAAGTTTATTTATAACAAGCATATTGAGTGCGTCACTATCCATATCATCACATACAATTAGAAGGCTTCCACATTCTCGAATAACTTGTTCAAGAATTGGAGCAATTTCAAGTGCGGAATTAATTTTTTTGTCGCAAAGCAAAATGTATGGCTCGTCTAAAACCGCCTCGCCGGTTTCTTCGTTGGTTTTAAAATGTGAAGACAAATAACCGCGTTCAATTTGTATGCCTTCCTTTACTAAAAGTTGTGTTTCAACAGAACCTGAAACTTCGGCTATAATAATGCCCTCTCTACCAACTTTTTTGGTTGCAGATGCTATAAGTTTACCAATTTCTTCATCACCCGACGCAATGCTCGCAACACTTGCAATGTCGTTTTCTGATATAATTTTGCAAGATAAGTGTTCAAGCATATCTTCACAAACCTTAGTTGCTCGTTCCATTCCTTTTCGTAAAATTATGGGGCTTACTCCTAACCGAATTTGTTTAAAGCCTTCATGAATCATTGCTTCTGCAAGAACGCAGGCAGTGGTAGTGCCATCACCAGCCACTTCGTTGGTCTTTATTGAGGCTTCTTTTAAAACACTGGCGCCAAGATTTTCAAAAGGGTTATCAACCATGATTTCGCGTGCTATTGTTACTCCGTCATTTGTAATGAGTGGTGTGCTATATTTGCGTTCAATAATAACATTTCTTCCCTTTGGTCCAAGGGTTTGTTTAACTGCTGATGCAAGGGTTGAAACACCATTTTCAAGGTTTATTAAGGCTTCTTCATTAAATTTTAATTGTTTCATTATATTTCTCCAAATAGTTTTGCAAGTATATCAGTTTGTCTAATAATAATATAGGTTTTGTCTTTAACCTTTATTTCTGTACCAGCAAATTTGCTAAAAACGACAATGTCGCCAACGCCGACAAAAATTTCATCTTTTTCGGTTTTGTTTTCTTTAAGAGGTATGGCAATAACTTTGCCAAGTAAAGGTTCATCATCACGATTGCTTGTCATGATGAGTGGCGAAGATGGTTTTGGTTTTGCGTCAATATGCTGTAAAATTATTCGGTCATAAAGTGGTTCTAGTTTCATGGTTATCTCCTTATAGTTTAATTATATGCCCAAATTTTTGTCGCTAACCTATTTCCATGTCATAACTTGTATGGTTTTTACTTAAAATTTTATGGTTTTTCGGTTAAATTTGTGCAACTAATATTATTGTACACCCTGTTTTTTCAAAAAGTGGGTAAAAATGTTATATCCTACCAAAGTTTTTTAAATATTTTTTTATAGCACGTCTTAGCAATGGAAAATAGGCGTAAAATGATTGCGAATAAATTATAATTGTGTTAAACTTATAAAAAATAAGTAAGGAGATTGCCGTATGGGATTTTTTGATTGGGTAATGAAAGGCATTGGGTTTGAAGCGGAAGAGTCTGCGGACGGCGAGTCTAAAATTGCGCGTAAAGAGCGTAAGCGTCAAGAGAAAGAAGAGAAAGAAAGACAACGTCAACAGCGTATTATTCAAACTAATGATGATAAAAGTTCAGTAGTTACTGGTTTTGGCAACCCATCACTTGCAAAGGTACGTGATGGTAATAATTCAACTGCTCCAAACTATAACTTTGCATCTTCTTATAACGATATATCTTCGTCAGTTAATGATTATGGTACTAAAAATGTGGTAATATATTATCCCAAAAATTATGAAGATGTACAAAAACTTATTGATTATTTAAAACAGGGTGAGTCTGCGGTAATTGACCTTGCTGGCATTTCAGACCCAGAAGCACAAAGAATATTGGATTTTATAAGTGGCGCAGTTTATGCACTTAATGGCAGTACACATAGAATTTCAGGCAATATTTTTCTACTAACGCCTGAGGGTCTTAACATTGTTGTTCCAAGTAAAAACGTATAAAATATATTTTAGATAAGTAAAACAGCCAATTCATGGCTGTTTTTGTATGCGTTTTATAAAACGGTTGATAGTTTTTAATGCTTAGGGTATAATAACTATATGGAAGACAGAAAATTTAAAATAATATCTGATAAAACACCAAAAGGTGACCAGTGTCAAGCAATAGATAAACTTGTTGAAGGTCTTAATGACGGGCTTGGAACGCAAGTTCTTCTTGGCGTTACAGGCAGTGGCAAAACCTTTACAATGGCAAATGTTATTGAAAGAGTAAACAGACCAACTTTAATTATTGCGCACAATAAGACACTTGCAGGGCAACTTTGTAATGAGTTTAGGGAGTTGTTTCCTGAAAACAGCGTCAATTATTTTGTGTCATATTATGACTATTATCAGCCAGAGGCTTATATAGTTTCTAGCGATACATTCATTGAAAAAGAAATGATGATTAATGACGAAATTGACAAACTTAGACATAGTGCGACATGCTCACTTTTTGAAAGACGTGATGTTATCATTGTAGCATCTGTTTCATGTATTTATGGTTTAGGTGAACCAAGTGAATATGCAGGGCTTGCCATTTCTCTTCGTCCCAAAATGCAGATTAGCAGAGATTCTGTGGTTTCTAAACTTGTGGATAACCAGTATAAACGCAATGATATAGATTTTGTTCGTTCTTCGTTTAGAGTCAAGGGTGATGTTCTTGATATATTTCCATCATATTCATCAAGCACTTTTATAAGGGTAGAATTTTTTGGTGATGAAATTGAACGTATAAGTGAAGTTGATTTTGTAACAGGCAATAGAATATCAGAACTGAAACATATAGCAATTTATCCGGCAAGTCACTATGTGGTTTCGAGTGAAAAACTTGAAGCAAAACTTGATGAAATTGAACATGATAAAATTGAACAAGTTAAAAACCTTGAACAGAGGGGCAAACTAATTGAAGCGCAAAGGTTAAACCAAAGAGTTAGTTATGATATTGAAATGATGCGTGAGATGGGCTATTGCAATGGCATTGAAAACTATTCAAGATATTTTGATGGTAGAAGTAGTGGTGAAGCGCCATACACTTTATTTGATTATTTTCCAAAAGATTATTTGCTTATGATTGATGAGAGTCATATGACATTGCCACAGATTCGCGCAATGTACAATGGTGATAGGGCGAGAAAAGAAAACCTAGTTGGTTATGGGTTTAGGCTTGAATCGGCTTTTGATAATCGTCCGCTTACTTTTAAGGAGTTTGAGAAAAAAATAAGTCAACTTATTTGTGTTTCTGCAACGCCGGCAAGTTATGAAATGGAAAAGCAGAGCCAGGTTGTAGAGCAGATAATAAGACCGACAGGACTTTTAGACCCTAAAATTGAAGTTAGAAAAATAGAAGGGCAAATTGACAATCTTATAAGCGAAATAAATAAAGTTATAGCAACCGGTGGTAGAATACTTATAACTACACTTACTAAAAATATGGCAGAGAAACTTACAGATTATTTAAAAGAACAAAAAATAAAGGTTAATTATTTACATAGTGAAATAAAGACTATGGATAGAATGACAATTATTAATTCTTTAAGAAGTGGAAAAATAGACGTTCTTGTCGGCATCAATCTTTTGAGAGAGGGTTTGGATATGCCAGAAGTTAAACTTGTGGCAATTCTTGATGCGGACAAGGAAGGTTTTTTACGAAGTGAAGGCGCATTAATTCAAACCATTGGTAGGGCCGCTAGAAATGCTGAGGGCAGAGTAATTATGTATGCGGATAATATTACCGATAGTATGAAGCGGGCGATAAGCGAAACGGAACGCCGTAGAAAAATTCAGGCAGAGTATAATGAAAAACATGGAATTACACCGACAACGATAATTAAAGGAATTTCAAATTCTCTTCAAATTACGGAACGTATTAAAAAGTCTTCTTCAAAGTTAGAAAACATACCAAAAGAGATTGAGAGATTGAAAGGGCTTATGAATTCAGCGGTTAAAATTCTTGATTTTGAAACGGCAATAGAAATAAGAGAAGAGATTGCCGAACTCAATAGTAAAATTAAAAAATAGAGGAAATGTATGCAAAATCAAATAGTTATTACTGGCGCTAGGGAAAACAACTTGAAAAATGTAAATGTAACAATACCGCGTGATAAATTGGTGGTATTCACAGGCTTATCAGGTAGTGGTAAAAGTTCACTTGCTTTCGATACAATTTTTGCAGAGGGTCAAAGACGCTATATGGAGTCTTTGTCATCTTACGCACGCCAATTTTTAGGACAAATGCAAAAACCAGACGTTGATTCAATAGAAGGGTTATCACCAGCAATAGCGATTGACCAGAAAACAACAAGCAATAATCCGCGTTCAACAGTTGGTACGGTTACGGAAATTTATGATTATTTTAGACTATTATTTTCTTCGCTTGGAAAACCATATTGTATAAATTGTGGTACGGAAATAAAATCACAAACGGTAGATGCAATTATAGAACGTACGCTTAAAATTGGTGAAGGCACTAAAATTTTAGTAGAAGCGCCAGTGGTGAGAGCAAGAAAAGGTGAGTTTAAAGACTTGTTTGAGGGTTTTAAAAAACAAGGGTTTGTAAGAGTTAGCGTAGACGGAGAAGTCAGGTCGTTAGACGAACCCATTGATATTACGAAAACACAAAAACATAATATTTGCGTGGTTGTTGATAGAATTATTCTAAAAGAAGAATCCAGAAGCAGATTGTCGGGTTCTATTGAAACAGCAATAAATCTTGCAAATGGTCTTGTTCAAATTACGGTTGTTGATGGTGAAAAATATTTATTTTCAACAAAAAACTCATGCAGTAACTGCGGTTATTCATTTGAAGAAATAACTCCTAGACTATTCAGTTTTAATACTCCAATAGGCGCATGCCCTGAATGTACAGGGTTGGGTAATCGTCTTGAAGTCAGGGAAGAACTGGTAGTTCCAAATAATGAACTCTCAATAGCAGAAGGTGCTATTGTGGCATTTGGCTGGAATGATGGCGCGGTTGCAAACATGTATTATGATGCGTTATCCAAAAAGTATGGGTTTTCATTAAAAACACCATTTAAAGACTTACCGCAAGAAATTCGTGATATGTTATTTTATGGAAATAATGATGAACTTTTGGAAATGAAGCATCATTCTGCAACGTTTGAAGGCAAAAGTACAAAATCATTTGAGGGTATAATAAATAATATTTACAGAAGGCATCGGGAGTCAACAAGCGAATTTGCCAAAATGGAACTTGAAAAACTTATGATTGCAAGACCTTGTGAAGCATGCCATGGTAAAAGATTAAATAAACAGGCACTCAGTGTTAAAATTGAAGGCAAAAATATTGGCGAAGTCACAGATATGAGCATTACTAATATTTTGGCATGGTTGAACTCATTGTCGCTTTCTCAGCGTGAGAGTAAAATTGCAAAGGACGTTTTGAAAGAGATTAAGGAACGTTTAAAGTTTCTTGTAGACGTAGGGCTTTCGTATTTGACGTTGTCACGTTCAGCCGGAACATTGTCTGGCGGTGAGGCGCAGAGAATAAGACTTGCGACACAAATTGGCAGTGGACTTGTAGGTGTTATTTATATTTTGGATGAACCAAGTATAGGACTGCACCCAAGAGATACGAATAAACTTATAAAAACACTAATTAAATTGCGAGATAATGGAAACTCAATAATTGTTGTTGAGCATGATGAAGATATGATGCGCGCAGCAGATTATATTGTAGATGTTGGACCAAAAGCGGGAGCGCATGGCGGAAAGATTGTCGCTTGTGGTAGCCTTAGCGATATTGAAAATTGTGAAGCATCAATAACAGGACAATATCTTAGCGGAAAGAGAAAAATTCATGTTCCATCAAAGCGTAGAGTGTGTGATGGAAAGTATCTTGAAATTATAGGCGCTAGACAAAATAATTTAAAAAATATTAATGTAAAAATTCCATTGGGAGTTTTTACTGCAATAACGGGCGTGTCTGGTAGTGGCAAAAGTAGTTTGGTGAGTGAAATTATTGAACCGCGCTTAGCAAATGTTTTAAATAGAGCCGTGCGTGAAGAAGGCGCATGTGATGAAATTCGTGGTACGGAATATCTTGATAAAGTCGTAGTGATAAGCCAAAGCCCAATAGGCAGAACTCCAAGAAGCAACCCCGCAACTTATACGGGAGTATTTACTCCAATACGTGAACTCTTTGCGTCATTACCCGAAGCAAAGGCGAGGGGATATACTGCGTCAAGGTTTAGTTTTAACGTTTCGGGCGGTAGGTGTGAAGCGTGTTCGGGTGATGGATTAAATAAAATAGAAATGCACTTTTTACCAGATGTGTATGTTACGTGCGAAGAATGTCATGGCAATAGATATAATACGGATACTTTGGAAATTAAGTTCAAAGGTAAAAATATTAGTGATGTGCTAGATATGACGGTAGAAGAGGCGCTTAAATTTTTTGAAAATGTATCACAAATAAAAAACAAATTGCAGTCAATGAGTGACGTGGGCTTGT
Organism: Clostridia bacterium; assembly: GCA_036649955.1. GTDB lineage: Bacteria > Bacillota > Clostridia > Christensenellales > UBA1242 > JAVWAR01. The sequence continues at coordinate 9,159 of JAVWAR010000019.1, forward strand.
CGTATATTAAACTTGGACAGAGTGCAATAACTTTATCTGGTGGCGAAGCACAACGTGTCAAACTTGCAACAGAATTAAGTAAACGTCCAACAGGTAAAACGATATATATTCTTGACGAACCAACAACGGGTCTGCATAGTTATGATACCGAAAAACTTATAAATATTTTGCAAAGATTGGTCAACAATAAAAACACGGTTCTTGTTGTTGAGCATAACCTAGAACTTTTAAAGGTTGTAGATTATATCATAGACTTAGGGCCAGAAGGCGGAGAGGGTGGCGGAAAAATTATAGCAACAGGAACGCCAGAAGAAATAGTAAAGTGTTCAAAAAGTGATACGGGTAAATACTTAAAGAAGATACTTTTAGAATAGTTTATAAAAATTAAAAGGCATTTTACGTTATTGTAAAATGCTTTTTTAATTATACTAAAAAATATTTTCAAATGAAACTTTAAAGTCCTGCTTATAGTGCGCTGTAAAGTCTAAAAGATTTTTCAGTTCAGCATATGCCTCCGTGTAGTTATTTTCTTCGGTATAAGATTTTAACCTGCTAAGCCCAACCTCAACATCTTTAAGTCCGGTGTGCCATACCAGTATTTTAAGTACATGCTTTTTTTTGGACCAGTCGCTATGAAGAGTTTTAAGAAATTCTACATTTTCTTTTGTTGAAATATTGTCCTTGCTGTTTGCTAAAATGATGGATGTTTGGTTTAGTTTTGTTTCAAGGAATGTAAAAGAATCTAAAATATAGACTGATTCGAGAATACATAGCGCAAGTGTAATTGTAAAAAGTGAGATAATAAATATAAATCTTTTCACCAGTCTTTACCTCCTGAATAAGAGTCTAGCGTAAAGGTTATGTATGGTTTAGTTTTGGGCTGATAGAAAACTTTTCCATTGTTGTCTATTGTAAGTAGCATTATTTGTTTTACTTTGTTGTCGCCTGTTTTTTTAAGGCATTTTTCAATAAATTTGTTATCAACACCAGTAAGTTCTAAGTTCTCTCTAAGAACTCTGCCGTCCATAACAAGCGTAACCGGCAAAGAAGCAGATAATGGTTTTATTCCAAGGTCACTTCGTGATACGGGTAAAACTTCTGCTTTTTTTATAATGCACATTTTACCATTTGTTTCTAGTATTGCATAAGAAACTTCATCAATACTAAAAACACCGCAATTTCGAAGAGATTCAATAAGGTCATCAAGATTCATATTAAGTTTAATAAGTTCGTTATAATTTATACCGGTTGGCGTTACAAGTATGGCAGGTCTTCCGCTTATGATATAGCGTGCTTTCATACTTTTTCTTCCAATTAAGCATATAAAGAAATGTAAAATTAAAAGTACAATTATTGGCACAATTCCATGCGAAAGAGGTACTGCAAGTTCAGCCATAGGTATACACGCAAGGTCGGCAATAATTAGTGTAATTACAAATTCAAAGGGTTGCATTTCGCCGATTTGTCGTTTTCCCATAAGCCTGATTACAATAAGTACAAATACATAAATTATAGAAGCCCTTATAAACATATTTAGCATGTTTAAAGTTTACCCTTTTTTAAAGTAATTATACTTTTAAAAGTCGTGACTTTTTTTGTTTAGTTATAAACCCGTTAAAATCTGCAATGTTAAATATCATAAGAAACAATCCATAGCAGACAATGCTCACAAGACCCCCAATAATGGTGGCAAACATGCATGGCAGAAACGTTAAAAGTATGCCGGTTAAAAATTTTGTAATAAGCGCAATAGGTAAGATTGCAACTATGAGAAGAGTGAGTGTTTTTAACGGCGCGTAGTCAATTAATTTGCGTCGTGACAACATTGCGAGGTTAGTTATAGCGGTGATTGTGTACATGCCGCCAAGACCTATTACAAGGGAGTAAATGCCAATATATGCTGGCAAAACAAGAATACAAATTATTAAAAATATTGCGCTTATAATGTAGTTGATTAAAGATTTTGTTTCGAGGCCTATTGCATTTAAAATACAGCCTGTAATGTGGCTAACTCCAAGAGGCAAAAGAACCCATGCAGAAATTACAAGCAGTTTTCCGGCACGCAAAGATGAGAAAAGCGAAATACCAATGCTTGTGCCAATGGACATATATGCTGGAACAAGGCACATGGCAATTATGATTGAAAAACTAAGGCAAAGTGATATTTGTTTTTTGATAATGGAAAGTGAAGCAGGTGGTTTTTTATCAATATTTTCGGTTTGCGCAGAAATTTCTGGAAGCATGGCAACAGCAAGTGAGCCAATTAAAGTGCAAGGTATCATAATTAGCGGAAGAGTCATACCTGAGGCGATACCGAATTCAGCAAGTGCTTCGGTTTTAGAAATGCCAGAAGCCATAAGCCTAAGAGGAATGATAAGCGCAATAAATGAAGTTACTAGTGATGATGCTGTACGAATTGAGGTGATAGGGGTAGAAGAACAAAGTAAATGTTTAAATGAGTTTTTTGGAGAACTAAGTTTACCATTTTTAGTGAAATATAAAATAGTACAGAGAACGCCACTGAATATGCAGGCAATAGAAAGTGAAAGTCCAGCACGTTGAGGCATGCTTAAAGATAATGGCAAAGCAAAAAGTATAGCGCAAATAATCATGCGAACTACTTGTTCAAAGAGTTCGGTAAAACTTATTGCAAAAAAACGCTTTTGACCCCACATGGCACCACGAAATATAGTGTAGGGACTGGAAAATATTAATGCTGGCAAAAGTATAATTAACATGCTTGCACTATTTGCTGATGCAAATAAACGTTCAATAAATTTAGGGAAAAATATTACAACAACTGAAATCAAAATACATAAAATAACTGATATAATTAGTCCAGAAGAAACAATACTACTCTCAGCCTTTTTATTATTTTTTGCTCTACTGCTGGCAACCGAACGAGAAACAATAAGCGGAAGACCACTTGATATAAGAGTGAGAACAACACCAAAAACGCTCATTGCAATTTGATACTCACCAAGTGCCACAGCACCCAGTTCACGTGATAAATAAATTCTAAAAATAAAACCAAGCGCCCGTGTAATTATGGAAAAGGCAGTTACTAAAAATACAACTTTAAAAATTCTTCTCATGATAAACCCCTATGAACTAACTTATGAAAAACACTTAAAATATAGAACGCGACATTTTAAAGTTGAGTTAATAAATAATATTATACTTTTACAAAAGTGAAATATGCGTTAAAATATAAAAACATGCGTTATAATGAGAACGTTATGCAAATTAATTTTTTATTTACTTGCGTTTGTGCAAGCAAAAAG
>JAVWAR010000020.1:0-12287 GCA_036649955.1 Clostridia bacterium
GGCTGAATAATTTTTGTAATTTTAACAAGTGCTTGCGTTTCACTTTCGCTTTCGCATTCTTTGCCTGCGTATCCGCTCTCACATGGATATGCCGAATAATAACTCAAGCTATTCCATTTGGCATTAAAATTATTATTAATATCAACGCCTCTACTATTCGCTTTATAATTATATCTTCCACTTTCACAAATTTCCACGCCATCTGGATTAACAAGCGGAATGATATAGATATTTGGTATAAATTCTCCATTATATTTATTGAGTAAATTTATTATTAGGTCACATGTTATATGTTCGCGCGCATGCATTGCACACTGAATAATAACACTACTTGTAGTTGTTCCTTTTATGCAAATTACATAAAGTTCTTTTCCAAGAATAGTCTTACCTATGCTTATTACTTTACAATTACTCAATGTTTTTAATTGTTCTTTAAGTTCAATATATCTCATAATTGATTATATGCAATTTAATTTAAATATATTATTTCATAAAGCCTACAATTAAAGTATAAATCCATTCCACACTTAAAATTAATCCACTTGCGACAAAAAACATGATTGAACGAGTGTCCATTTTCTTTTTTCCTGCATTCTCGTTTGTAATAATCTTGCCAGTAGCATCATGTATCTGAGTTTGTTCATCAGGTATAACTATTGTTTCATTTTCAACGCCCATAAGATGAGCATTTGTTACCTGTAATTTTATTTCATCACGTTCTTTTCTTTTTTTCAGAAGTTTTATAATAATAAAATAAATCAAAAGTCCTGAAATAACTGCAAATACAACACTCATAATTCCAGTACTTATAATACCACCCCATGTGTTATCTGTTACTACGTCAGTCGTTTGCCCATATGTAATAAACGTAATAAAAACCACTATAAAATTATTTAAAAAGTGTATGATAATTGGATACCATAAAGAACCTGTATAATAAAACACGTATGCCAACAAAACACCTAAAATAAATTGATGTATAGTTTGGTCAGGGCTACCATGCATAAGCATAAACAATAATGCACTCACCAAAACCGCCTTCTTTACACCTCGGTCTTTTAATCCATTAAAAATCAAACCTCTAAACAACATTTCCTCTGAAATGGCAGGAATGATGCACATTGCAATTACATATAAAATAAATATTCCAAAATTTGGAATTACAATATTTCCAGAAGAAGGTGTATAACCTATTTTTTCAAGAAATGTAATAAAAAACGAAGTTAATCCATTAAATCCATATAGACATATTACTGCAATTACAACACACAACAAGGTACTTACTATGTTTGGTTTTTTATTTAAAGTTGTGCTTTCAAAAACATTTTTCTTGTTTATTTTAGCAACAATTAAAACAGAAAAAGCAAACATTAATTCTAGTAATATTTGTGAAATTATAGTAGATGCAAAAGTAAATATAACTCCATTGTCCGTCAATATTGTAAGCAGTATTAAGATAGAATATTGTAAAACAACAAAAACAACAGAACCCAAAGAACTATCTTTAAAATCAAATTTACTACCCAACTTTGTTGGTTTTATGTTTATTGCTTGTCTATTATCTATATTAGACGAGTTAATTGCGTTCATAGATTTCTCCCTTTATATCAAAAATTGTTGAAGGAAAATGCTGAGATGCCACTTCAAGATAGACATCTTTTGAAATATCAACACCATGCTGTTTTAGTATAAGCGCGGATGAATATAATACCTTTTCACGAGTATTATTTTCTTCACTCATATGCGCCAAAACAAAATTACGCGTTCCTGTACCATATAGGTAAAGCACGCTACTTGCACAATCTTCATTGCATAAATGACCTTTATTTGATAATATTCGTCTTTTGATACAATATGGATACTTGCCATTTTCAAGCATTACCTTATCATGGTTTGATTCAATTATAACTATATCACTTTCAGATAAACTATTTAAAATGTTTTGCGTCATGTGTCCAATATCAGTACAAATGCTTGCTTTAATTCCCTCATAATAGAAACTATAACCCGAACAATAAAATGAGTCATGCGGAACTGAAAATTCAGATACCGTCAGCCCTTCAATAAAAAAATCTCCACCCATAAACGCAATCTTTTGCGAAACTTCAAGTTCTGAAAACACAGGTTCTAAAATTTGCCACAAAATCTCATTCGCATAAACCTTCGTTTTATATCTTTTTGCAAATGAAAGTATCCCACGAATATGGTCACTATGTTCATGAGTAATAAGTATAGCAGAAATACTTTCTGGTTCAACAGAAATACTATATAGCCTTTTTAAAATTTCAGCCTTTGACAAACCTTCATCCACCAAAAGCCTTAAATTGCCCGCTTCAATGAATGTTGAATTCCCTTTACTGCCACTTGATAACACGCATACTCTCATTTTTTTCTCCTGCGATATATTATAACACGAAAAGAGATTCTTATCAATTAATTATTATGGATTAATTTTAGTAACCAGTGCTTCACCACTTAACCATGATGTGAAGAAACTTTCTAAGTTAACCTTGCTAGATTCTTCAAAACTTGCCACTAAATTGCATTTTTTTGCTATTTTAAATTTATTGTTTTTATAATATATTTTAAGCCCTTTAAAAAACGCCTTATCACCAATAGTTGTTCTAAGCGTATCAAGCATTATCGTACCCTTTACATATACCATATATACATATTCATATTCAGAATTATATTTATTAACTGGTAATTCCATAGATAGGTTTATTTTACCATCAATAGATTTTATAACATCCGTGTAAAGTGAATAACCTGATATATTTGCTTGCATTTGTGCATCGCGAGTAACTTTATATTCAGGATGCATTTCAAAAAACACAACTGTACTATACTCTGTTACCGCCTCATCTAACCATGCATTGTTAATCTCATCATTGCCAACAACTGAATACCACCACTGGTGGGCAATCTCATGAGCAATAACCTTATAGTAATCAATAGTATCATCAATATTGTCTGCAATCATAACAAGGTTTGGATATTCCATTCCGCCATGCACAAAGTCTGTTTTTACAACATTTAAAGTTTTATATGGATACTCTCCAAACTTTTCACTATAAAACTTAAACGCTTTAACTGAAAGTTCCAAAGCCAAATCACTATCTGTATCCCCTTCATAACCATAATAATTTATAGTTGTATTTTTAAGTTGTACTGTTTTCTTCTCAAACTTTTCGGATAACACCACAGCAAAATCCCTTACCGCAGACGCAGAAAATTTACTGGTTTTCCTTGCATTACTATTGTTTTCACCAGTACCATTTCCAGTTGAAACCAATGTATAATTTTCAGGATATTCTATACTGATATTATAATTTGCAATGTCACTATAAAATGGATCTCCCGTACTATAATAAGGTGACATAACAAAATCACCATGTTCATACATACATGCAATCGGATAAAAATTGCCAAGATTTATATTTCCATTATAGTATCCAAGCCTATGAGTTGTAAGCGCAAGTTTTAGTTTCCATTCAATCTCAATGCTTGTTCGTGATGTTGGATATAATGGTTCATTAAGCGGAATAGATAAAATATTTTCATCTTCACCAATTATTGAGTATTTAACGCTTAAACCTTTTACTTTAACAGAATTTATAACAATATTACCATAATTCAAACCTTCTGGAAAACATTTACCTTCATTGTTTTCACTATATGGTTTTACCTTTGCGCCTTCACGAAAAGCATTACCATATAAATTAAAACATAAAGTAGATAAAAGTACATCTGTACGATTAATATAATCAACTTTCTGATTAGCGCTTATAGTTTTATTTGTATCATCAAGTGCCATAACAACCGAATAATTTGTTAAATTTTTTGATGCTTTCTTAACTGTGTTGTCAAAATTACAACCTGTAAACGCAAAAAAACACAAAATTATTAATGGTAGCACTTTTAGAAACTTTTTCATAATTCACCTCGCTTGTACAATTTATGCCTACCTTATAATAATTAGAATTATGAAACCAATAAATGAAAAATAGTGTGAATAATTCACACTATTTTCTTGTTATACTACATGAAAAATATATAATTTGAACATCTTTTGAAATTGTTCTTAAAAGGTTCATCGCTTCGCCTATCTTGCTATCATCTAAATTTATAAATGGGTCATCTAAAATCATAAATGGTTTATTATCTTTAAATATTTCACTAGTGAGTGCAAATCTGTAACAAGTACTATATAAATCTTTATAACCCGAACTATAATATCCCAATTCTTTTCTAATTCCGTTCTCTTCTATTTCCATTTTAAGATTACTATCAAGGGCAACATTGCTATTATCCTCGCAAGTAATCATTTTAAGATATTTGGATATCGAACGCTTAACTGGTTCAATAAATTTTATAGTAAGTTCTGCATCTGCCTCTTTTAAAAATTCAAGGGTTTTACTTATCAACTTATATCTTTTTTTAAGTTCGGTTCGTTGCTCTTCTAAACTCTCTTTTTCTTCTCTAAGTTCATTTTCCCGACACGCAATATCTTCTGCAATTAAAATTTTGTTTTTAATGGATAATATTTGTTGTTCTAAATTTCTTCTATTGCTATAAATGTTCTGTCTTTCATCCCTAAGTTCAAAAGTAGTTTTCGTTGATATATTATCACGCGTAATTGGCGCTATTATTTCCGTTTTAAGTTTATTAAGTTCTGCCGTCAAGTCTTTACTTTTAGTTATAAGCCCCTGTTGTGTATACACGTCATCAATATACTCTGTTTTCTTACCAAAATATTTTTCAAGCAATATCTTATTTTGAACAAGTTTTTTGTTCCATTTCATAATAAAGACAATCGACACTATGCTTCCAATAACTAAAATTAAACAACTTAAAATAATTAATACCGTAATTTTGGTGGCAATAAACCCTATCACACATAAAACTGCAATAACCATTGCAATACTGAAACCAATGTATAATTTATCTCTTAAACTACGTTTACTGCTATAACTTTTAGATATTTCAGACAAATTTTCCAACTCATCTTCTTTTACTAATATATTCTTTTGTGTGTTAGATATTTCAGCAGATAACTCTGCAATCTTAGATAGTTTTTCTTCATAATTTTTTTGTTCTAATTCTACAATCCTGCATTGTTCGGCTTTTTCAATCTCGTCATTTAATGTCTTTTCTTCTTCTTCGGTTTGTTCTAGTTTTTTACTGCTTTCTTCTAGTTGTTTTGTAAACTCAAACAAATTGTTCCCCGCTTGTAAAGATTCATTAATTTCAGTTTCAATATTATATATTTTTTTATCTAACTCAGCAATAAGCCCTTTGTTTGACATTTTACTTTTAATCTCATTCATGCTTTTTTCAAGTTTATCTTGTGCTTTATTAATTGATTCATTTTCCAGTGTTGCACCTGTAATATTGTTTAATTTATCCTTAATGCTTGTGGAATTAATCTCTTTTTCTCCTGCAAAAAACAACGTCCTAATAAAGGTTTCTTCATCAACCTTCAATAATTCTTCGCCAATTTTATTTGAGTAATCAGTAGACTCATTTCCGGTTTTTAAATTATAAAGTTTAAATGTGTCTTCACTAAGTTTGCTTCCAAAAGTTCGTTCAATTCTATATTCGTTACCCTTGTCTGAAAAATCCAGATAACCACCATATCCGCCACCTTGCCAAGGTAAATATTTAGCACGCATATTTTTGCTTATGTTCTTAGAACTTGTTGCAGCCATTCCATACATCATAACCCTAATAAAGTCCGCAATCGTACTTTTGCCATAACCATTATTTTCGGCTATTATGTTTAAGCCATTATTAAATGTGAACGTTTTTGCCGTAAATTTGCCAAAAGCAGAAAGGTAGCACTTTTCAATAATCATAGTACATCCTCCCCTTTAAGTGCTTTTAATCCGAGTTCTATTATCTGCTTTTTATCATCAACGGATAAAGAACTTTGAAGAACTTTCTTCAAAAATTCACCTTTTAGTGAAATATCAGTTTTAACGTCTTCAAGTGAAAGATTGATATGCGACTTATCACAAACTTCGGCAAAATAAAAAATATCATTTAATTTTATTTCAAGCATTCTGATATCTTTATTCTCTACATTATTGTAATTGCCAACAAGCACAATCCTTACAATATTATCTCTGCTTTCATTTTTAATTTTTGATAAAACAAGAGTAATAACGTCATAAAAATCGTCAATCCCAGAAATATCAACTTCATAAATTTTATATTGTCTTTTTGCAAATGGAACAAACTGCAAATCAGCCTTATTACCAACCACATCAAGAACGACAAAACCCTTGCTATCAGTTTCATCAAAGCCTCTACCTTCCAGACACCCAGAATAACAATAAGTACCACGACTATCAAGTTCTCCACTAGCAAAAGAATGATAGTGACCAAGTGCAAGATAGTTTATGTTTTTATGTCTTAACGCAGTTAAATTAATACTTTCAGTCTTAGTAGAATTTTTATATTTTGAGGTTTCACCATGCAATACTAAAATATTGAAATTGCTTTCATTGAAATTTATAGAATTATAAAATATGTCATTGGATGAGTTTACATTATCACCCGAAATAACAACGTTGTCATAAATAAATTTATCATTAATTGTACTTAAAACTTTAAAATTTTCTGGGAAATTAAAAACATTTTCTTGCTCAGCATTTTTATTAAATTTAGTTGATTTATCATGATTGCCTGCAAGGTATAAGAAATCAATTTCTTTTGCTTGTTTAATTACAGAACCAATAAACTCCAAGGTCTTTCGTGCCACTATATTTCTGTCAAACAAATCTCCCGCTATAATAATTGCTCGAACTTCGTTATTTTTAGCATACTCAACCATTCTTTCAAAAGTTAATAAAAGTTCGTGCTTTCTATCTTTTGACAATTCTTGTGGTAAATGACTATCCATTTTTGCATCAAGATGCAAGTCTGCTGTATGAATTATTTTCATTATTTTCCTCTATAAAATCTATTTTACAAATTTTTGTTGAAATTTTACTATAATAATGTTATTATATATGAAATACGAAAATAAATCAAGTAAAGGAAAAGTGAATATAAATGGGATTTTGTAGTTTATCAAGTGAACTTAATATGGACTCTTACACGCTCGTTGAAAATTCATTTATTAGTGAATATCTTCCTTCTGCCCCAGACTATACAATACGCGTTTATTTATATGGTCTATTTTTGTCAACTAGCCCTAGTTTGTCGGATAATACAATAGAAAATATGACAAGGGTATTAAACCTTACAGAAGAAGAACTACATTGCGCTTATGAATATTGGCAAGATAAAGGTCTTGTTCAAATTATAGAGAGCAAACCTTTTGTTATAAAATATCTTCCACTTAAATCAACAAATGGAAAAGCCACTAAATACTCAGTTACTAAATACAAAGATTTCAATAAACAACTACAATCTATATTGACCCGCGAAGTTAAACCAAATGAATATAATGAGTACTACACATTTATCGAAAAACAACATTTCGAACCAGAGGCACTCATAATGATAGTAAAATATTGCGTTACACAAAAAGGTGCCGACATAAACTTTCATTATATATTATCTGTCGCTAAAAGTTATGCAACAGAAGGAATTAAAACAACCAAGGGTCTTGAAGAAAAGTTTATGGAGTTGGAACTTATTAGCGCAGAATTGACAAGGGTTTTAAAAACCCTTGGAATAACTCGTTCGGCAGACATTGAAGAACGTAATCTTTATGTTAAGTGGACAAAAGCATACGGCTTTACAAATGCAGTAATTTCACATGTCGCATCATTACAAAATAGACGTGGCGGTATGATGAAACTTGATGAACAACTTACACGCCTTCATGAACTTAGATTATTCACTATCGAAGACGTTGACAATCTTGAAAATACACGCGACAGCCTGCTTTCTCTTGCAAAAACAATAACAAATACTCTTGGTCTTTATTATCAAAGTTTAGATAATATAATAAACACATATATTCTTGATTGGACGCAAAAAGGCTTTGCAGAAGATGCTTTACAACTTATTGCATCGTATTGTTTTAAACATAGTATAAGAACTTTTGAAGGTATGAATGCTGTTGTTTTAAAGTTTTATAAGTTAGGACTTGTAAATACAGATTCCATAGGACAACACGTCAGTCAACTTGTAAGCACTGATGAAAATATCAGCCAAATCCTTGAAACTTGTGGTATCATAAGAAACGTCAATTCGTGGGACCGTGCATTTTATAGAACATGGACTTATTCGTGGAATATATCAGATGAGATTATTATGTATTTGGCAACTTTATCAAAAGGAAAAACTCAACCAATGCAATATCTTAATAGGCTTCTTAGTACTACCAACGAAAAGGGACTTAAAACTTTAAAAGATGTTAAAGAAAAAATTACACTTGTACCAGAAACGGGTACAAATGTTGCAAAACAATTTATGGCTCGTGAATATAACGAGAAACAACTTGAAGCACTTTTTGATTCACTTGATAATATAGAGGTATAAAATGAATAGTAAAAACAGACTTGCTCTTGATTTACTCAGAGATTATGCGAATAAAAAACAAGAAAAGCGAAATGTTATTCGCAATCTTCTCATGCAAGCAAATACTTCGCCAAACTATAAAAAACTAGATGCTCGTGAAAGAGAACTTATATTTTTAATAGCAAGTAAAGAATCTCATAATGAAGACGCAACAGAACTTAATCTAAAACTTAATAAACTAAAAGAAATTAAGAATAAAGTGCTTATGTCACTTGGAATAAATCCTCAGGACTTAGAACTTAAATATGATTGCGAACAATGTAAAGATACAGGTATCGTTCACAATGAATACTGCACTTGTTTTAAAAATAAACTAGCACAACTTGCACTAAAAGATAGTGGACTTGATAAAAACAATCTTCCATCACTAAAAGATTTTAATACAAATATAGCAGAAAATGAAGAACAGAAAAAAGAACTTACATCTTATAGAAACTTATTACAGATATTATCAATAAATTTCCAATTTTGAAAATTTCAAACCTTCTTATTTTAGGCGAAACTGGCGTTGGTAAAAGTTATGGAACACTTTGTCTTACAACTGAAATAATTAAAAAAGGATATTCTGCGAGTGTTTTAACTGCATTTGAAATGACAAATTTATTTTTAAAATATCATACAACTATTGACGCAGAAAAAATTGAGGCATTATCACCTATTTTAGACCCAGACTTATTAGTCATTGATGACCTTGGTACAGAACCAATACTGAAAAATGTTACACTTGAATACCTATATCTTATTATTGCTGAACGTATGAATAAACAAAAATTAACTGTAATTACAAGCAATCTTTCATTATCAAATATATTAGATAGATATGGCGAGAGAATTTTCAGCAGACTAAACAATAAAGAACTAAGCGCAGTCATCAAACTTCAAGGCGATGATTTAAGATTGAAAATATAATAATACAAATAAAAAAAGAGTGGAATTCCACTCTTTTTTGCAGTTCTTTTTAACCAAAAAAACGTTTTATTTCCTGTTCGGCCGTTTCCAAGCAATCAGATGCATGCAATACATTTTCTCTACCATTAATTGCATATTCTCCACGTATCGTGCCTTTGGGAGCATTTTTTGTTGGTCCTAATATCCTTCTAATTTCAGCAATAATATTTTCACCCTCAACAACCATACCGACAACTTTATCACTCATCATATATTTTTCAAGTTCTGGATAAAATGATTCATTGTATAAATGAGCATAATGCTTTTTTAATTGCTCATGAGTAAGATAAAATTCTTTTCTCTTTATTATTTTCCCGCCAACACCTTCAAGCCACTTAATAATTTCTTTTTCTAAATGTTTAAAACCGGGTTTAATAAGTACACAACTCTTTTCCATTTTATGCTCCTAAAAACTATAAATATTATACTAAAATTACAATACTGAGTCAATGAAATTTAAATATTACCTTTCATTTTCATCTTTTGTAAACGCTTTAAGGTTTTTAATCATTTCACATTCTTTGGTGTATAAATCAATTTTTTCAAGCAATTCAGTGTAATTTAAATCGTCATAACGTCTTGCAGGTATATGAATAAAGTTATCATTCAAAACTTCATCAATAATTTCTTTCGTCCTTTTTGTTGAGTCTTCTCTCTTATAATCTTCATAATTATGCTCTAATAAATATTGTCTTAACTCTGTAAGTTGTTTAACTCCCTCTTCATTATATTCAGTTGAATCTATAATTTTTCTTGAAATATCCAATGATAATGAACCATCTTTATTATTAATTATAAGACATTCTTTTTCAACAGACTTAAACCTTTCTGGTGCTTCATTTCTCATTTGTCTAATAAGCATTTGCACTTCTTCTGTATCTTCACATTCAAAAACTTGATTTCTGCATGTAACACAAAATTTATCACCATCTGGACTTTGAAAACACGAAACACCTGCGGGCACTTTTTTTATGCTTTTCATTAATGAGATGGCCTCTTTATCAGAGATATTTAAAAAGACATAACCGCCTACCGAAACAGTATACAATTTTGAATTTTTATCATAGAAATAGAAATTACCATTATTCCCGCGTGAATAACTATTCCTATACATATAATCAACTGCTAAATCATTTGTATTTCTAGATGTTTTTTCAACGGCAGTATTAAATGCTTTAACAAAATCTTCATTCTCACTTGAATGAATTACATTTGCTCTGAAAGTGTACTTTTTTAATACATCTGATTTCTCTTGAACAGTTTTTGCCTTAGCAGTTTCAGCATAAAAACTTAGTAAATAAGCACCAAGCCTGTGATTGCCATCTTCTGCTAAAAAATATTTATCATTTTCTTCAATAAAATAAATGTTTCCACTATTGGAATTGAATTTTGCAAGATTGAAATCAAAGTTGTTTATCATTTCAATAAACTCATCACCTCTAAAATTGCCTGAAATATAAAAATCAACCCATTCTAAAATATTATTAATATCCCCATATGAACCATTTTCAATTAATGATGGGTCAATTTCTTCATTTAAAGGAACAGAAAAATAACTATTATTTTTATTCTTAATAGTTTTTTGACGTGGTTTTAAAAGTACACTTTGAAGTTCTTGTAAAGTAATACCTTTATTCTTTGCAAATGTTCCTATCGTTTCCAATGTTTTGTAATTCATCTTTTCTCCTTCAATATACTTAAAATTAAAATTATAATAATTAATTTCTAAAATAATTTATAATTATGCACCAATTATTATTTAATTTCAAATTTTTTCGTATTGAACCCATTTGACAAGTTAACTATATTATAACTCTAATTTGCCGACTTGTAAAGTATCATAATTATTACTTGACAAAATACTTTTTCTATTCTAAAATACATATGTTATAAAAACAAATTTGTTATAATAATTTCAAATATTACTTAATACTAAACGTTGTTTTTTATATTTAAATTTATAGAATTTTTAAAGACCCCAATTAATGAAAAGTGATTGTCAAACATTTGATTTATGCTGATGTGGCTTAGTGGTAAAGCACCGCCTTGGTAAGGCGGAGATCGTGAGTCCAATCCTCACCATCAGCTCCAATATAAAAAAGCCCTAAAACGCCGTGTTTATGCGGGTTTTAGGGCTTTTTTATTCAATAAATACTTTACTATAATTTAAACAAAAACTATATTTTTAAATAAAAAAAGAACGACACAATACGAGCATGAAGCATTGGTTGTGATTACGGATTGGCAAATAAATTTGCTTTTAACCCAACGTTCTTTAAATATTATACTACTTGACATTACCTAAGTCAAGACATTTATAAAAAATTGCTTTTAGGTTTAATTATGAAGTCATAGAGTTGGTTTATGGTTTAGTTTGTTATTTTCTAATTTCAATTATCAATTTACATATATGTCGCTCTCGTATAACTATTAAATGATGTTTTTCAAGCATAACTTAATATTTTTGTGCTTATTCCAGAATCTTACCTTTGGCAGTTTTGAATTCCTCTTCATCAATAAGACCATTCTGCTTTAATTCAGATAAAACCTTTATCTTTTCTACTTTATCTTCAAAAGAATCTTTTTTAACAGATGCTTGCGTTTTTGTGTTGTCTTTTTCTACATCTTCTAAATTTGAATAAATAAATACACTAAATAATCCAATCGGAAACAACGCTATTGAAAAAAATATTGTCCAACCTAAGATTTTCCCTTTTTCATCTAGTAACTGCTTATCATTTACATTAGATAATTCCATGAATTTAACACCGCCAATGATAAGCGAAACACCAAATATCGCT
>JAVWAR010000021.1:0-12095 GCA_036649955.1 Clostridia bacterium
TGGTCTTGGCGTATATGCTGGTCTTGGACTTCCGTCTGCATTATATGGTCTTGGTGTATACGCGGGTCTAGCAGATATATCATTATTAAATGGAGGACGAGTACTTTGTTGACTATACCCTGCATTGGTTGTATTTCTTGGCACAAAATTGTTGCCATTATTATATGCAGGTCTAGCACTATACTGACTTTTATCAGTTGAATTACTATCAAACACACGGGTACGTGCGCCAGTATTTGATTGTTGAGGATTAATAGATGTAGTTGTAGGTGCTGTAACTCCTGCCTCTTGATTGTCTATTTGTTCTACTTGTGGCATAGGTGTTACGGTTTGAACACGTGAAGAAACAGTCTTGCTAAGATTGTCAAGACTTCCCTTCATACGTTGAACTGATTTTGCAAGACCATAAAGGTCATTGCTAGTAATTAATTCCTGAATCAGTTTAATACTACTCATATTATTATTTTCTTGTTTATTATTGTTTTCGGGTTTAGTCAATTAAATTTACCTCCAACTTGTACTCTTCACCAGCATTTTTCAAAATCGCTTCCGCTAAATTCTTATCTGTAATTGCAATAACTTTAATTCCGACTTTATGCACCATATCTTCAAGTGATTGCGTAGTGATTAATAGCGGAATTTTATATTCCACTGCGAACTCTTTTAGTTTCACAAGTGGCTTTTCAGCAAGAGATGATGAAACTATAATAAGGTGTTTTCTTTTGCGCTTAGCAATAATGTCTTCAATGCCAAAAATGCAATGACTAGACTTAATTGCGAAACCAATGTAACAAACTATATTATTTGTTTTCACTAAATTCTCCCTTTAATTTATCATATACTTCCAACCCAACATTGCATTCAAATGCACGATTAAGCGCTTTGCTTTTAACTGCTTTCTCAATACATGTAATGTCATTACAGACATAAGCCCCACGTCCTTCTTGTTTAGAAGTACGGTCAATACAAATATCTCCCGTTTTAGACTTTACAATTCTAAGCATATCCTTTTTAGGTTTTGATGATTTACAAGCAATGCAGGTTCGTATAGGAACTTTTTTATTCTGCATCTAAGTCCTCCATTTGATCAAGGTCAATACTTGTGAATAACTCATCTACATCAGAAACGTTATCAACATCAACTGCATCTTCAATTTCCATTTGAGATGCAACGCTTTCGCTTTTAACGTCAATTTTCCAACCGGTAAGTTTAGCAGCAAGACGAACATTTTGACCACTTTTGCCAATAGCAAGAGATAACTTATCATCTGGAACAACAACCCTTGAAGATTTTATATCTTCATTAACATATACACTAATAACGGTTGCAGGAGATAAAGCACGCGCAATAAATTCAGTTGCATCACTAGAATACTCAATGATATCAACTTTTTCACCATGTAATTCATCAACAATAGCATTTACGCGTGAGCCTTTATTACCAACGCAAGCGCCAACTGGATCAATTTCAGGATCTGCTGAATAAACAGCAATTTTTGTTCTATAACCGGCTTCACGAACAATGTTTTTTATTTCAACAAGCCCTTCATGAATTTCAGGAACTTCATTTTCGAAAAGAATTTTTACAAACCCTGGATTAGAACGAGATACAATAGCCTGAACCCCACGAGGAGTTTCTTTAAGTTTCTTAACATAAACTTTAATTCTATCGTTAATTCTATATGAGTCTGTTGGTATTTGGTCATTATTCATTAATACGCCTTCAATTTGAGTTCCAGCAAGTTCAAGATATACAGTATCATTTTCAACTCTTCTAACAACAGCATTAATCATTGTGTCAACTTTTGCATTAATTTCCGTAAGCGCAGACTCACGTTCAACCTCTCTAAGTTTTTGAACAACAACTTGTTTTGCAGTGCCAGCGGCTATTCTACCAAACTCCTTAGGAGTAATTTCCTCTTGAATAACGTCACCCGCTTTAAATGATTTTTTTGTAAGCCTTGCTTCTTCAAGTGAAATTTCAGTTTCTGGGTCTTCAACAGTTTCAACAATGTTTTTATAAGCATAAACTTTGATTGTGTTTTTTTCTGGGTTTAATTTAACACTTACGAGTTTAGATTCCCCAAAATTTCTTTTATATGCTGCAACAAGTGCAGTTTCAAGTGTTTCTATAAAAAAGTCCTTATTAATACCTTTTGTTTGTTCAAGTTCATCTAGTGCTAGAAAAAAATCTTTATTAACCATTTTTAATATTATCCTCCTAAATTTCAATGTGTTTTACAAGTTTTGCTACTTGCGTTCTTTTTACTGACAGGTCATGGTTTTCAACAATAAATGTAAGATTATCGGCATCATAACATTTTAGTACAGCAATAAACTCTTTTTTCTTATCAATTTTTTGAAAAAGTGATAATTCAAGAAGTTCACCAATATTACGCTCCAAATCTTTATCTGATACAATAGGTCTATCGAGTCCAGAAGAAGAAACATTTAAAGTATAAGGTTCATCACTTGTTGGGTTTAATTCATCTAGTGGCCCATCAATCGCCTTGTGAACAATTTCACAATCATCAAGAGAAATGCCTCCTATTTTATCAATAAACACCGTTAAATTATTGCCGTTTGATTTTTTACCAAAATCAACTTCAACAATTTCATACCCAAGCGAACTTACTATTGGAGAAATAAATTCCTCAACTTCGGTTTTAATATTTTTAGCCATTACCTGCTCCTTACAAAAATTTAAGGTGACCTTTCGGCCACCTCAGTAAGTTTATAACGTGATTATACCATATATTATGGGCATTTGCAAGTGTTTTAGACAATAAGCCCCGCAATTTTAATAAAAATTTCAGCAGTAGCCATGGCATCATTAACCGCTCTGTGGGCATTTTCAAGAGATACATTTAATTTAGATGCAACCGTTTTAAGTTTATAGTTTCTAATACCTTTTACATACCTCATTGCAAGAGATAAAGTATCTTCAAGTTCGTTATCAAATAAGTAACCAGAGTCTTTACCATAATAGTTTAAAAAACCAAAATCAAAAGTAATATTATGTGCAACAAGAACTGCACCTCTTGTAAATTTATAAAAATCTTGAAGAACCATTGGATATGTTGGTGCATCCTCTACATCTTCATCAGTAATGCTTGTAAGTTCTGTTATGTTATTAGGTATTTTTTCAAGTGGATTAATAAAAGACGAAAAAGTTTCTGATATTTTACCATTGATAATTTTAACCGCACCAACTTCAATAATTTTTGAGTTCAAAAATTCAAGACCAGTGGTTTCGAAATCAAAAACCACAAAAGTTTTGTCTTGTAAAAATGGTACAATTTCCATTTCCTTAGCAGAACTAAATATATCCGTTTGAGAACAATGGTCAACTTTTGCAGGCATAACATACTTATAATTAATTGGTTCAGGTTTGTAATTGACAACTTCTTCAAAAGTAGTTGGTAAAATACATAAAGCAATGGCCTTTACTCTTAATGAAAACGCATTTGAAAACTTATCTTTCATTATACGACCAGTAATTACGACTTCTGAACCATCAACAATCTTCTCAATTTTTGGAAGAGTCGTTTGTGTAGGAAAATAAATACAACTTATATCATTAGTAAAATCTTTAAGAACCCATTTAAAATACTTGCGTTCCTCGTTAACTTTTGATTCTGCCTGACCTTCAATTTTTGGTTTTGGCTTTGTCAAATATTCCTTCATAAATTTAATCTTACCACAGACAACAACTCCATCACACTCTTCACAAATATCTTTAATATACATAGGGTTTACTTGTGGCAAGTCGCCTATGTACTGGCTTATATCCTTTACAATTATTTCACGAACATTTTCAGGCGCAGAAACTGCAAAATCAAAGTCATCTTGCTCATCATCTTCATATAATGAATCATCAACTTCATATAGTTCTTCTCTAATTTCAAAATTATAACAAAATGAAGAATTCAAAAATTCTTTTAAGGAATTATTTAAATTTCTAGCAGTTGAATAACTTTCCATACGTTTATCATACATAAGAGTAAAATCAACATTTTCAGTTCCACAATTTATGTTTTCAATTTTAAGTGTTGACATAAGCGAAGGAAATGAATTTAAAATATAATTGTTTACTTCTTTAATAAGTATTTCTTCATCAATATAACTTTTTGTAAATTTAATATCAAGAGTAATCTTTTCTGGTATTTCTTTTTTAATAAACGCTACTATTTCATCCTTATTGTCTGCAATATTAAAGCCATCTTTATATAAAATCTGTAAAAAAAGGCAAGACGCCAAACTATTATATTTAGCGTCTTTTAAAATTAAGTTCTCATACTTTTCATTATATTTAATATTCAACAATTCAAGTATCTTTTCTTTTTTCATAATTCCTCTTATGTATTATTTATAAAACAGCAAAGTGATAAATATCCAAGAATATAACTAGTGCAAATAAAACAATCAGTCCTATTGAATGAATATAACCCTCAACCTTTCTATTAATAGGTTTTCTGAATATACCTTCAATCGCGACAAATACCATCCTCGCCCCATCAAGAGCAGGTATTGGTAAAATATTAAATATCGCAAGGTTCATAGATAATAGTGGCAATAAAAGCAAGAACTGATTAATTCCCATTTTACTAACCTCAACTATTTGAGAAACAGCAGTAACGGTTCCGCCAAGGTCTGCAAGTTTAGTAGCCCCAGTAAATATGCCACCAAGTGCTGAAAGTATTAATCCACATATATAGAAACAGAACGGCCAAGCCTTATATAAAGTTTCCCAGAAAGTATAACTTTCGGCAACATGCAAGTAAACCATACCTAATGTATTGCCCTCAGACTTAGTCAGTGAAATAGAACTTATAAGTTCGGCTTCCGTATATTTTTCAGTTATATTAATGTCGGCAGATTTATAATATTTATTATCTAAAACAGCGGTTGCGTCATAAACTTCTTTTTGAAATTCCTCAAAAGTATAACTTACACGTTTGCCATTGACAACTTCATCCTTAAAGATTTTACCTTGCACAAGCGAAGGATTTGCAATAAATCTAAAAGCACCATTATCAGCATAAGAAACTTTCAAATCTTTATTTTGACCTTCACGTTCAACCGTAACAGTAAATTCTTGACCAGCAGAATATCCTTTAACAAGTTGCCCAAAACTACGATAAGCCTCTATTGTTTTTCCGTTTACTGCAACAATTTTATCACCTGTCATAAACCCATTATTATTTAAAGGTGATAGCATAGTAACTTGTGGCACAGCATAACCTGCTATACAAAGATAAAGTACAGCAGTAAAAAGACCAAAAAGAAAATTGAAAAACACACCAGAAAATAAAACTATAAGCCTCTTCCACGGTTTTTCATCGTTAAAACCTTTTACTTTTGGAAGTTGTTCAATTTTTGTTGAATATTTTTTGTTTTTAGAATCGTTTACACTTTCTTTTAAATCCAAAGTCTTCACTTCATCAGTATTTTCAGAAGCCTTAGCATCATCTTCTACTTTTGATATAATTTCATTGTCTTTAACTTCAAGTGCTTCGCCACAAGTTTTATCTGAATTACTTTCACATGTATTTTCTAAATCAGTAGTTGTGTCATCCACACTTGATATATTAACTTTTTCATCTGTCTTTTTATTTTCGTTATTTTCTTTATCATTTTCAAATTTTTCATCCTCGCCTTCAAATGCACAAAACCCACCAAGAGGTATACATCTTATTGAGAAACGTTCACCAGTTTTTTTGTTGGTTTTTTTGAATAAAGCAGGTCCGAACCCTATTGAAAACTCATTAATTTTAAAACCTAAAATTTTACCTGCAATAAAATGCCCAAATTCATGAACAGTAATTAAAACCATTAAAACAATAATCGCAAGTAATATATATAATAAATTCATTATAACTCCTTATAAAATAAACAGCATTACCAATATATATGTAAAAGGTACAACAAACATTAATCCATCAACCCTGTCCATAAATCCACCATGCCCAGGGAATACATTGCCATAATCTTTAATTCCAACTTTACGTTTAATAATAGATGCAAGTAAGTCACCAAATTGAGCAAGAAAAGTTCCAACTAGACCAATTAAAGCAAATAAAATAATTGCACTTGCCGGCGAAAGCGTAGTAATTATTGAAGGTAAAAGACCGCCATAGTAGAATGCCCAAAGAGCAAGACCACTTGCAAGAATACCACCAAACGTACCACCAATTAAACCAGCCAAACTTTTTTTAGGTGAAATTAATGGATAAATTTTTCTCGACTTAATAAGTACACCAAAAAAGTATGCAAAAACATCAGAGAACATAGTTACTGCAAAAGCAACAATCAAGCAAATAAAGCCTAGATTAAGTTCCATATTATTTATAGCAAATAGGAACGAAAGCAAAATCGAAGGATATAAAATTATTTGAAAAGTTGCAAAAGTGCGGTTAGAAATGCAAATATTGGCTGTTTTTTCTGTAATTTTACCAGAAATAACGTTTTTACTAAATTGTTTAGCCTCTATAACATCAAGTAATATACAGATTAGAAACACAACTAATAATGCAATCATTTGAATAAAAATTGCATGTAAAATTGTTGGTGCAAATCTAAAACACAAAAAGGCAATTATTGGATATAAAAAGTTAAAAATCCTGTAAGGCTTTTTACCATATAAACCATACGCTGATTGCATTTCAAAAATAGAAAGTTCAATTAATATGAGCGCAAAAATATCAAAAATCCATGTTGTTAGCAATCTACTAGCAACGGCAAGCGCAAGCACAATTAATATTACAATTCCAGTAAGTGTTCTTTTTAACATACTTCTCTCCTACTTAACTTTACCAAACCTGCGTTCTCTACTTTGATATGCAATAATTGCTTGGTCAACTTCAAATTCATCAAAATCTGGCCAATGCTTATTTGGAAAATACAATTCCGCATATGCAGATTGATATAGCATAAAATTACTAAGACGCTGTTCACCGCTCGACCTCACAATAAGGTCAGGGTCTTTTTGTCCACCAGTATAAAGATAAGAAGACAATAAACTTTCATCAACTTTTGTTATACCATCTTTAATAATGTTATTTACCGCTTCACATATCTCATACCTTGCGCCATAACACAGCCCTAAATTTAAAACATGAGATGAATTATTTTTAGTTTTTTCAACTGCATCTAAAAACACATCACGTACATCATCAGGCAGAAGTTTAATGTCACCCATAAGCATAAGCCTGGCATTCCTTTTACCAAGTAAAGTCACACATTCACTAGCAAATTCTTTAATTAATTTAAAAATATAGTCAACCTCTTGTTTTGGTCTTTGCAAATTTTCTGTCGATAACGCAAAAAGAGACACCGTTTCAACACCTATATCGAAACAATATCCTACAACTTTTTTAAGAGCATCAACACCCGCACGATGTCCAGCAGAACGTGGTAATCCACGTTTTTTTGCCCATCTTCCATTGCCATCCATAATAAAACCTATATGAGAAGGCAAATTATTAGTATCAATTTTCTGTTCAGTCTTTCGCCTTTTTAGCCATTTAAACATAATCACACACCTATAAAAAATTCACCAACAATAATTAAAAGTAATTTATCAGAAATACTTGTAATTCTTGTTACAAGTTTAGTATCCGTTTTCTTTGTCTTATCACTACATGCTTCCCTAACTTCAACTTCATAACCTTGTAAAGACAACATCTTAACTACATATTCTTGATTTTTTCCAATATATTCATTAAAAGATTCCACTGTTATACCTGCATTATTTCTTTTTCTTTGTCTTCAAAAACCTTATCAATCTCCAAATTAAACTTGTCTAGGTTTTTTTGAACATTTTTTTCAAAAACCACAATCTCATCTTCCGTAATTGAACTATCTTTTTTAAGTTTTTTAAGTTCATCCATAATATCTCTTCTGATATTTCTGCCGGCAATTTTAACGTCTTCACACATCTTACGAGTTGATTTGACAATCTCACGGCGTCTATCTTCTGTTAGTGCTGGGAAATTTAGCCTAATAATTCTACCATCATCACTTGGATTAATTCCAATATCAGATGTCATGATTGCTTTGACAATCTCTTTAACCATTGATGAATCCCATGGAGTAATTGTAAGAAGTCTTGCATCTTGAATAATAATATTAGACATTTGAGAAAGAGGAGTAAGCGTTCCATAGTAGTCTACTCGAATTTTATCTAAAATATGAGGATTAGCCCTACCCGCTCTAATAGTACTAAGGTCGGTTTTATAATGTTCCATTGCTTTTTCAAGTGATAACTCATATTCCATAAACATTTCTTCAATAATTTCAGCATCAGCCATATAATAATATTCTCCTTAAAAATGAATTCTATATCATTATACTAAATTTAGTATAAAATTCAAACAAATATATTAGTATTTTGAAAATAAAAAAAGATGCTTTCGCATCTTTATAAAATTAATCGTTTTTTTGTCCAGATTGACGCATAACTTCTTCTGCAAAGTCATCTTTACGTTTTTCTAAACCTTCGCCCATTTCATATCTTACAAATCTTCTAATTGTAATTTTTTCGCCAATTTTAATAACGGCGTTACTTACAAGTTGTCCAATAGTCATAGTCGCATCTTTAACGAAGTCTTGTTCCATAAGAACAACTTCTTTATAATACTTTTTAACTCTTCCTTCAACCATTCTATCAATAATAGCGACTGGTTTACCTTCATTCAAAGCCTGAACTTTTAAAATTTCTTTTTCTTTTTCAAGTTTTGCAGGTTCAACCTCACTAATATTAACAACATCTGGATTTGAAGCGGCAATTTGAATAGCAATGTCATGAACTAATTCTTTAAAAGCATCACTTTTAGCAACAAAATCGGTTTCACAGTTTACTTCAACAAGTACGCCAATTTTTCCACCCATATGGATGTAACTTTCAACGATACCTTCTGCTGCAATTCTGCCAGCCTTTTTAGCAACGGCAGCCATTCCTTTTTCACGCAAAAAGTCGATTGCTTTTTCCATATTGCCGTCAGTTTCTGTAAGTGCTTTTTTGCAATCCATCATACCAACGCCAGTTTTTTCACGCAATTCCATTACGTCTTTTGCTGTAAATGCCATAAATAATCTCCTTAAAAATGTTTAAAACTATTCTGCATCTTCAACTTTTTCAGTTTCAACAGCAACGGCTGTTTCAACAGTTTCAGTATCAGTTTCAGTTTTAGCATCAACCTCAGCGTGTGCTGCGGCTTCTTCTGCTTTAATTCTTGCTAGACCTTCTTCACCTTCACGTGCTTCGATACATGCATCAGCCATTGCACCAGCAATAAGTTTAACGGCACGAATAGCATCATCATTTCCTGGAATAACGAAATCAACGTCATCAGGGTCACAGTTAGTGTCAACAAGTCCAACGATAGGAATACCTAGTGAGCGTGCTTCATGTACTGCAATGTATTCTTTTTTAGGGTCAACAACAAACATAACGCCAGGAAGGGATTTCATTTCTTTAATACCTCCAAGGTCTGCTTCAAGTTTGTCACGTTCAGTTTTAAGTTTAGATACTTCTTTCTTAGGAAGTAATTCAAACTCACCAGACTTTTCCATTTGATTAAGTTTATTAAGTCTATCAATACGAGTCTTGATAGTCTTAAAGTTAGTAAGTGTACCACCTAACCAACGGTTTCCCATATAGAACATATTACATCTTTGTGCTTCTTCAATAACGGCATCTTTTGCCTGCTTTTTTGTACCAACAAATAAAGCCGTTTTGCCACTCTCAATGATGCCTTTAACAAAAGCATAAGCCTCATCAATAAGACCAACAGTTACTTCTAGATTTAAAATATAAATATCGTTTCTAGCAGTAAAAATATAAGGTTTCATTTTAGGGTTCCATTTACGAGTAGGGTGACCAAAATGAACACCCGCTTCTAGTAATTGTTTCATAGATACTACTGACATAATTTTCTTTCTCCTTGTTTATTACCTCCCTCATAATCAACTCATTACGAAAACCTATCGACTGGAAGGCAACAACTCGTAATAATCCTATAAGGTGTGTTTTACCTTTGTATTTTAACACACTAAAACAAAATTAGCAATAACTTTTCGCATAAAATTAATAAAAAAAACAGGTATAACACCTGTTTTAAATATTTATGACTTATTCAGCGTCAGTTGAATCGCCACCGGCTTCTTCAAGTAGTTTTTGATATTCAGCAAAAACTGCATCAATAATTGCTTCATCAAGTTCAATTTCAAAAGAGTCATCACCATTTTTACCTTTAACAACTTTAAAAACAAGTGCCTCATCCTCATTCATTCCTTCAAGAAGTTCAACTGGTTGAAGAACAGCATAAAATGCACCACGATAAGCAATACCTGCAATTTCAACAAAGTCTATTTCTTTACCCTCGGCAGAAATTAGAGTTACAATATCATCATCATCATTTACCATATGATCTAGCGATGAAGGTAGTTTTTCATCAACCATAGATTTTTTATCTTTATTAGCCATAAATTATCTCCTTAAATTTATTACATATTTAGTATACAACAGTTTTTATTATTCAGCAAACATATTTTAGCATTTTTTTATTTTTTAGGTGAATCTAGATAAGCCTGTAAAATAATGGTAGCAGCAACTTTATCAACAACATCTTTTCGCTTATCACGCCTAACATTAGAATCAATAAGTATGCGCTGTGCTGAAACCGTACTCAATCTTTCATCTTGAAGCACAACTTTTATATCGGTTTGCCTTGCAAGTTCTTCAACGAATTCCTTAACCATTTGAACACTTTGCCCTTCACTGCCATCCATTTTTAAAGGAAGCCCTACAACAATAGTGTCCGCCTCTTTTTCTTTAGCAAGACGAACAACATAACTGACATCTGCCTTCAAAAATTTGCGCGTAAACACCTCAGTACTTGTCGCAATAATGCCCATAGTATCACTGTGCGCAACACCTATTCTAACTTTTCCTATATCTAATCCTATTTTTCTCATATACTCATCATACAACTTAAAACAAGATTCGTCTACAAATTTGCAGGCGAATCTTGTTTATTATTAAGTTTTAATTTAATTGTCTTTATTTAATTTATTTTCTTTATCATGTATTTAGATTTTTATCTTTTATTTGGGTTTATTTTCTTTGTCTTTTTCTTTCATTTGTTTTTCAACCATTTGCTTAACTTCTTCATATTTTTCTTCTATAGCATTAGTACCATCCTTGACAAGTTGTTGCGCTTTTTTGTTTGATGCAACAACAACGGCGCCCAATACAAAACCCGATACCATTGATGCAAGTATAACTTTTAAATAATCGTTCATTTTCCACCTCCACGATTACTATTAGCATGTCACGATTTTCTCAAAATATGCAAAAATAGATAAATAAAACATAAAAACCCCACATTTTGTGGGGTTTTTGTATATATTTACTGATTTTTTATTTTTTTAAGTGCCTCAGAAAGTTTTTTTGCAACATCATCTAAACTATCATTTTTAGATTTTTTCTCGCTTTTAACCTTTTCAACCACTAAATGTCAATTGCTGAACGAATTGCATCTTCGGCAAGCATTGAACAATGAATTTTGTTTTTAGGAAGTTCGCCTAAAACCTTAAGAACGTCCGCATTTGTAATTTTATAAGCTTCTTCTATCGTTTTTCCGATGATCATTTCAGTCGCAACTGATGAAGACGCAATAGCGGCAGTACAACCATAAGTTTGGAATTTAGCATCAATAATTACATTGTTTTCAACTTTAATATACATTTTCATTATATCTCCACACTTAGCATTGCCAACTTTGCCAACGCCACTTGCGGCTTTAATAACACCAATATTTTTTGGCTTACTAAATATTTCAATAACTTTATTAGAATACATATTAATCTTCCTCCTTACGATAAATACGAATAGCTGAGATTGAACGAAGTTTTTTAACAGCCACTCTTAATTTTTCGACAACAAAATCGACTTCGCTTGGTGTAATATTTTTAGCAAAAGAAAATCTAATCGATGAATGTGCAATCTCATCATCAGTACCCATAGCTTTAAGCACATGTGAAGGTTCAAGAGATCCACTAGCGCAAGCCGAACCAGTTGATACAGCAAT
>JAVWAR010000022.1:0-3969 GCA_036649955.1 Clostridia bacterium
GCAAAAGTAAATGAATTTACCAAAAAACCAGATTATTTAATTAAAGAAATAAGAGTAAACGGAATAGTTGTAACAAATGGTTTTGTATCTGGTGATACAGAATATATATCAGCGCCATTAAAGCAAGGCGAAAAGAATACAATAATTGAAGTAATTGCAGTTCAATTAGTAAATGTAGAGTTTATAGTAGCGCTGGATGAACTTTTAAACACCAATACAGACATTACATTACAAGGAACTTATATAGCGCTAGACGGAACAGCGCAAGAAATTAATATCACAAAGGTTAGTCAATTCTTAGTTCCATATGGCACAAACATTACATTAAAGGCAATCAATAAAAATGCAAGTGGTGTAAAAATTGGACAATTTGTAGGCTGGTATTTGAATAATGGTAAATCAATACCATTGTCTACAACCCCTATTCTAAACCAAAATGTTGACCCAACTCATGGAAGCATAGAAAATGAAAACTTAAAAATTTCTGTACAAGGAATAATAACAAAAAACACTGATGCAAAAATATCAGTGATAGCAAAGTTTACAAACCAAAGTGTTATGCCGGTAAATTATAGACAACCAACAAACATGTGCGTTAAAGAAATGATAATAAATGCAGATGGCTCTGTAAGTTTTACTAACGACCTTCCGCTGGAAACATATTTAAATAAAGAAACGAAAATATACTATGTTTTTGATAAAGAAGGAAATCCAACTGAGATAGGTAATAATTATAGTTACACAGCAAAAGAAGTGAATTCATATCGCTTTATAGGTTACTATCAAGATATAAGGTCAAACGAAAGTAATTATATGTCAATTACAAACGATACTGTGTTTACACAACGTGATAATGATAACAAATATATAAATATGATAGCCGTTTTTGTAAAGGTACACACTTTAACGTTGACTTTACCAACAGCATTAACCTCACTTGGGACGACTTATGAATATATGTCAAGCAACGCAAATATTATAAATTATACATCTTGTGAAAGGAATGTAAAAGCGCGTTTAACTGCTAATAATACTGCAACACTTACAAAACAAAAGCAAGAAACAAAAACAATACTTATAAATTTGAATAATGGTATAATAGGTTCATATGTAGATACCACTATGTCAACCATCAGTAAAATTTTAGTAAACAATACTACATCATCTTTAAAGTTAACTATTGAATCTAAACTAGAAGACGGGACAATAGATGTAGACTTAACAGTATCATCAACTATTGCAGGTTTTGCAAGCGGTGACTATCTAAAAGGTACAACGGTTAAACTTTTTGCAAGCACGATTACAACAACGTATAGGTTCTTGTATTTCCTACTTGATAATGGCACTAAAATATATGGTACTGATGAATTGGGCAATGCTGTAACAACACCACCAGCGCAAGGAACAGTAATAACTACGTATTATGAATTTAAACTAGAAAGTGACACATTAATAACAGCAATATTTGAAAAGATACCTGCTACCCCTGACCCAGAAGCACCAGTTGATAATTCGGTAGATATTAATATTACAATAGATTCAGTCACCTACCCAGTTTTTAAAAATGTTACAGAAAAATATCAGATGGGCGAAGTAGTAAACTTTGCAACAATAACTGCTGGTTTAGGAAAAGCATATAACGGCAAAAAGATATATGTAAACGGAATACCTACGACAGAGGAAAGTTATAATAGTCTAGTAACACTTACTTCTAACTCGTATGAAATTATTATTACACAAATATTGAATGAAAAAGTAAATTTAAAATTAATAGGTTCAGGTTCAGTAACAATTAATGGCAAAGAATATATATCAACAACTAATGCTACATATAATTTTGAGTTATTGCCACATACATCATATCTAATAGGTAATTCAGGCGCATACTCAATAATAAAATCAATACAACTTGATAATTTATTAAGTTCAAACACAATAAATTTAAAACCAACTCAGACACCGCATGAACTTGTAATAGAGTTTAGCGACTTAATGTCAAGTTTTAAATTAGTAATGCCGTGGGAAGTCAGCAAATCAGAAACCCTTGTCATGATAAAGAATTTAATAAAAGGACTAGAATTAGAAGAAAGCGACATAACTATTGATAACACATTAATCACAATTACCTTTAAAAAAGAAAAAATGCAAGATGCTCAGATTACAATTTACAAATACGGTCAAGACATAATAACAGGAGGAAATCAAACACCGCCTGTATTTGATGATAAGCATCATGCAGTAATAGGTAACCAAAATTATTTACATTTGTCTACCTCATATACATGTTTGAGTAGTGAAGAAGTCATTATGGTCGGTACTGCTATTACTATTCCTTTAAGTTCAGTAATATCCATTGTATATAAGGCAGTTAAAGTTTTCGCCCTAGAAATAGGAACAAACTCAAACTCTTCTAATAACGTTGGAACAATTACGGGAAATTCGAAAGTCGAAATCACCGTTACAATAGATGGAGATGTCGAATCACGTCGTTACCTTGTAACAACCAATAATACAACGCCAATCTCAATTAATGACATAAAAATTGGTAGTAGCGTCAAAATTGAAATTACATATACTGCGTATAGTGGGCATCTAAGTGAACAATGGTCATTGATTGAATTGCCAAAATCAATTAATGGTTTTTACACGTTTGCAAGAGGTTCATCAGCAAGTGTTGAAACGGAACCAACTTTTAGTAAAGATAATATGGACGCGTACTTTGAACAAACAAAATATAATGTACTTAAAACACTGGCACATGATACTTTAAATGAAAACGACTCTGCCACTATGACATATTCATATTATGCAAGCGACTCTAAAAACTTACTAGCGAATGTATTTAAATTAACAAAACAAAACAATATCATTTTTGAAAATATGATGAATCCACATGGAAACAATACAACATTTACAGATGATAAAGGTAAGTTTAATGAAAACTATATAGTAAATAGAGTTGATGATAATAACTTTAATGGGTATTTAAATAACTATCAAGAAATAACAACAAAGTTTGAGATTGATTCTAAAACAGGTTATTATTATAAAGTAATTTTTGTAAAGTCAACAAAAGATAAAACAATAATTAAACTAAAATATAACCCAGAAACTAAAACTTATGATGCAGATGCAGACATTACAAATAAAAATATTACAATAATACCTGGTGATAAAGTTGAAGTAACCTCTAAGAATGATATAAACAACATTATTTATTCTGGTACTAATAAATTGTCAACAATCAAATTTTCATCAGCGTTAATAACTAAAAACTTGACATATATAGTTGAAAAACCTAAAAATGATAAACCAGATGATGAATTATTTGAAAAAGACCCAATTACAAATGAAATAACAAATGTTTTAACCTCATCATCCGTGCAAAAATACATAAACACAATAAAAAATGAAAATGATATATTTCTTCCAATAGATAATGGCGGAGTAGGTTTAAGTAATACAACAAAGAAGTATAAATTTACAACTAGAAACTACAACGGTATTGTGGACAACGACAAGATAAATCCATTAAGCGATATTGAAGAGAATATTAAAGAGGGCGAAAAAGTCACATTAAAAGCAAAAAATACAATAAACGGGCAGTACTATTTCCGTGGTTTTATAATATATATGACTGATACAAATGGAAACAGAATATCTTCAATAATTGAAAAACCAAAATTAACTGGTGCCAATGCCCTGTTAGGTTCAGAAGACATAACGTCAATAGAATTTGCTGTATTTGGAAGCAATGTCAGCATAGTAAGATTGTATGATTCAAACTTAGTTGAGATAAAACTAATACAAAGCGAATATGTTGAATCAGAAACAACAATAGAAAACTTTATAATACCTGAATTTTTACAAAACCTACAAGAAAATAAAGAAATTGGTTTTGTATATGCAGGAACGCCAGAAACAAAATTGCAATATAAAGATAATCAAAGCGGTAAAGATGTAAAAACC
>JAVWAR010000022.1:3979-11960 GCA_036649955.1 Clostridia bacterium
GATATAGAAGTATATGACTTAGGTAATGATAATTTAAACACAATACCAGTCAATCAGTATTATCATTTAGTAGAAGGACAGGATTGTTGGACTAATTATTCAAATAAAATAACCAAAGGCGCAAACAATAATAAAAAAATTGCAGCAATTTACATTGCACATATAAATGGCAAGGAAAGATTTGTTGAAACAATATTCTATCCATGTTCTGCAATAACGAATGATAAAACAAATGTTATAACAACGGGTTACATAAAAGTAGATAGAACTATTGCAACAGGTAATAAAGCATTTACAAATACTCCATCATATATAGGCTATATAAAGGGAAACCGAATTGCACAAACTGGCACAGAAAATTCATTTGTTCCGTTCGTGTATAGTTATGGAGAATTTAAAGGCTGGTCATTGGGCAATGCAATGTTACTAGGTAATGAAAAAGGCACTAAATCAACAGACGTATCATCAAAAGATATAACATTTAATAACATAGACATATCTGATACTTCAATTACGGATAATTTAAGCGAAATTAAATTAACGCCAAATAGTCCGACAGATAATTATATGTTGTATGCGTTCTTTAAGACAATGTCGTATACGGTATCTGTTGATATAACAGAACAAATAACAACAACGGTTTCAACGTTCTCAAACGATAACACGACATATTTATTTGATAAGAACGGGCAAAAAATACAAGATAGTTATGGTAATTATCTTCGTCAGTCAATGATAGATTATAATGAATCCAATACAAAAAATCATTTAATTTATAATTCGCTATATTATGAAAGAATTTCAGGAAAAACAGGCCCAACTGCTGTAACAGACCTTAATAAAAATAATATTGCGTTTGCTTCAATAGACTGGAAATCACTAGGCGCAACAAAAACGCTTACCTCACTACCAACGTACATAAACATAAAAGATGGTAAAGTAGATAGTTTTGCAAATGGAGAAAAAGGAAATCCAATAGTTCAAGTTTATAAGAGTGGTGAACTTTATAGCAACTATGTAATAAACACAACACAAGAAAATGACCTTACAAAGGGAACAATCAGTTTACAATTTAAAGTATATGCAGAAGCGGGCGCGGGCTTCCCTGTCTTTGAAATCAAATTCAGTAGCATAAGTAAATTGGTAACAATAGCAGGCGTAGTTGTAGAATTCATAGGCGGAAATAATGGAACCGACACAAAAGATAACATAATTTCATCATTGGTTGATAATGAAAAGAATAAGAATTCAGTTCAGTATCCATCAATAAAACAGGATACAAAAGCATATTTATCATCAGGCACACAAAATGTATCAGGTTTTAATAATACCTTATACAATAATGTGAATAGTGATGATGGCGGTAATCTAGCAGGAGATATAAAACCACTAGACATAAAGATATCACCAATATATTTATTAATGTCAAGTGTAGTATCTTCATCAATCAACACGGCGGACGACCCTAATGATATAAAGAATAATAAGACCTTTAATATTTTTGGAAATGTTTGTGATTATCAAGATGCGCTATCACAACTAGCAAAATTTGGAGATAATAAAAATATAAAAGATTACTTGTTTGGAACAAACACAATGCAAAAAACGATAGAAAATTATAGCCAAACAATAGTAAGAAATTCCTTTACTTACGAATCTTATATATACTCTCAGTTAGGGAATCTTTCAAATGCGATTCAAACTAATACAGATATTCAATCATTGCGTTTAAAATATCTAATGCTACTGCTAATTTATCAGTCATTGTTAGGGCTAGATATGCGAGATATATATTCTGGTAATGGCGAAAACCCAGGTACAACAGAAAATAATATACTAAATTATGATATACCTAATGATTCAGATTATAAAGTAACAAATAGATTAGATTATTATTTGTCGGCAGCAAATGGCGTTTCGTATAAAGTTGAAAATGTAAGATTAATTACAGTAAATAAGCAACTATTATCAATAGAAGGCACAATACGTATTCCAAACTTTTTTAATATACTAGACGACGATGGTCTACCTGAAACGATAGACCAACATGCGGCATCAACAATTTTCAAAAATGCGAAGACTGATGAAAAATCAATACCTATTGACTTTTCGTATATTAATTTGCTTAATTGTGTATCAGCGCTAAATAGCACAGAAAAAGATAATACGTTAGCAATTTCAAACTTGCTGTACAATATCAATAATAATTTCTCATGTTTTGATAGAGTAACATCAAGTATAACAATGCATAGAAAGACACAAGCGCAAGATAATGGACCAGAAGGCGTTGTGACGAAACTTGCACCAGACATGGAAAAATGGTTCAGTAAAGAACAGTATGCAATTTCACCAATGCGTGGATTTGAATATTATGAGAGAGCGTCAGTAAACGTAGGAATAAATACACAAAACGCAAATCTTATAACAAAAACTTTAAGTGAAGATTATACAGATTCACCAAACTTAGACCCACAAAGTAATACAACGCTAGAATTTATGGGACAATTATTATCGTCTAAAAAATATGCATGGTCCCATGGTTTAAATGAAGAAAGTGGAGATAAAGCAGCATTTATAATAATGTTTATAAATTCGTTTACGCTATCAGAACTCAGTTTGAATGACCAATTAACAACAATGCAAAATAGTTCATCAATCAACATACAAACATCAATATTTAGAGGTTCAAAAGATGGTATGAATGTTAAAGACTTACCATGGGGACCAGAACCAATATCATATTATTGGGCAAGAGTTGGTTCGACAATTCTAGATGTTGCACTATTTATACTATCAATAGCAACATCAGGAATAGGCGCAATTGTAGGTTCAGTTGCAAAAGTAGCATTAAAAGTTGGAATAAAGAAAGCAATAACGAAAGCCGCGAGAAAAATAATTACCAAGGTAATAATAAGAACAATAATGACAAGTGCATTAAATCAAATGACAAGTCAGATGATAGGCGAAGGCGGATTAGATATGATTATGACGTTTGAACCATCAGAAGTTAAGACGGGAATTCCAACAGTAACATTTACTGATGGAAACACCTCATCTTTAATTAAAATATACAAACGTTGATAAGAAATGTCGTCATAAAGTTCAAAATGCCTCATCACTCTTTATAAAAACCAACATATCCTAAACAAGTTTTAAAACCAAAACAAACATATGTAAAGGAAAAGAAGATAATCTTCTTTTCCTACCCCACAAGGGTAAAAACAATAAAATAATAGAAATAGAGGAAAACATATGAAAAAACGAATAATGTCATTATCAATAATGTTTTTAATGTGTATATCATTAATTGCACCACTAAGTATGCAACTAAATACAAAACAATTAATAACAAAGGCACAAACCACGGTTGAAACCCGCACTTTTTTATATGATGCAACTCAGGCAGTGTCAAACATTGATAATACAATAATATTTGATGCAAAGGATAGACAAATAAAGTTTTATTCAAAAGGTTCTCCATCTATATCATTACCAAGTAAATTACCAAACATAACAATTATAGAAAACAACGTACTAAAAATGAAAATATATAACAATATATTAGTAGTACTTGCATATAACGAAGACACAGCAACCTCATCAATACATTTTTATGATATAATGACTCATAAAGAAATTTCAGTAATTGCCAGCGCAAATATCAAAGATATTTTAATAAATGCGAGCAGTTTTGAAATTAAGGGTAATAATGATACATTTGTATTATACGTTGCAACAAAGACAAACAATCATACAATCAATCAATTAACAGCAACAATAACATTAAAAGCAGAAGGTGTTGACGCGGGTAAAAAGAGTTCAACGGAAATAGAGTTTACCTCAATAAGTCGTTCAAGTGTACTAACGGGACTTGTAACCACAGCGCCAATAATCGACATGTTATTCATAAATAATCAATATTATTTACAAATAGAAAACAAAATATATTTATCACAAACACTAGATAATGCGTCATATACGCTTGCAAAGGCATATGATGCTGAGATACAAGGAATAACAATAGTAAATATATCATCAATATTAAGTAATGTTATTTCATCCACAATTAATAAAACGACCACATTTACAA
The DNA here is from genome assembly GCA_036649955.1 of Clostridia bacterium. Classification (GTDB taxonomy): domain Bacteria; phylum Bacillota; class Clostridia; order Christensenellales; family UBA1242; genus JAVWAR01. The sequence continues at coordinate 8,070 of JAVWAR010000022.1, forward strand.
TAGATGGTGAAACAGAACCATTTGCAGTTTTAGAAGACGTTAAATATGTATCAAGCACTGGAAACAATGTAATAATAACGACAAATCAAAAAGTTTTAAATTACGAGTTTACGACAAAATCTAATAGTGTTGTAACTACGCTAGCATCAAACGAAGGTTATAAAGACCCGACTGAACTATTTAAAACAGAAGAATTGCGCTATTTTAAAACAATAAGTTCAAGTGAATTGTATTTAAAACCATATGATGCAGTAGCAAAAAAGCAAGTTTTGAAAGATAAACACGTAATATTATTAAGTGAAACGTTAGTAAATAACTATTCATACGTAATGTTATCAGATAATGAAACAAAAGAGAATACCAAAGGATACATGGATACAAAAACGCTTGTAGAACTTGCAAAAATTGATTTTAAACAAACAGAAATAAAAATTGCCTTAGATGATACCTCACTTATGAGTTATCCAAGCCAAGTTGCGGATGATAATATAGAAATAGCAAATCTTTCAAAAGGCACAGGTCTTAAAATTCTATCATTGTGTGGGAATTATAATTATAGTGGCGATAGAGAATATTATTTAGTAGAAACCATAGACACGCATAAAATTGGTTTTGTACCAAGACTTGTAACGACAGGTACAATAGTAAAAATGCGAAGAAATGAACGCGTTTTAACAAATGCAGAAGTAATAAAAAAATCAGAAATATATACTTTGTCAGAAAATGATTATTTAAAATTTGATATCCTAGAAGAAGGTGCAAGAATACGAGTTGTAGATAATAACTCAGATTCAAGGGCTAAGTACACAAAGATAGTATATAATAATGCCGAAGGTAATTCAGTAGAAGGCTATATTTTATCAAATCAAATTGATAGAGATGGCTTAACCCCACTTCAAATTGTAGGTGTTGTTCTAATCATAGTGAATATAGGCTTGCTAGTTGTATTTTATATATCAAAGAAACGTTTAGTAAAAGACTAGAAAATAATAACAAAAATTAATAAACCCTTGAAAAAGGGAAATAAATATGTTAAAATACAATCAAGAGGAAAATTATGATAAAAGATATAGAAACAGCAGTAGATAAATTTGAAGAACAACGAAGTACGGCATTACATACATTAAATAGAGAACTTGATAAAGTATTTAGTAATATGGCAGTAGATACAGGCAGATTGATATCTAATGATGAGCCTGTTGGTAATTTTTTGTATAATAGTTATAAATATAGAGAAGTTTTAAACTATAAATTGACAAAAGAAATATGTGAACTAACAGAAAATTTCAGTTCTGATAATCAAGAAGAGTCATTTAATAAAATCTCAAAAATGGTATTAGCAGAAATTGAAAAGTATATGAAGTCAGAAGATAAGTTGATAATGACACCAGATAAATTGGTTACTTTTGATTTTGCGTCATTAATATATTCATATGAATCTGTAATAACAAGTCTTCAACACTTGCTAGATCCTTTTGATATAGAGTTTTTTAAGTCAGCGCCAAAAGAAATGGTTGATGATGGCGAAGAAAACAAAAAATATATAGGTTTAAGACTTTCGAATGGAGAAATAATCATACAAAAGAATATATATTTAGCAAGTTCAAAGACCCGTCAAAAAAACATAGATGAAAAGAGCGTGTTATTTAATCAGCCCGCAAAATAAGAATAATGCAACAATGCCAGTTAAAACATACCAGTTAAAACATTTCTTTTAAAACATGCTGGTTAAAACATACTAGTTAAAACATGTTGTAAAATATATAAACCGTAGACTAGTTAAACTAAATTTCGATTAATCTATAAAAACATATTGTAAATAAATGAAAAAATAAAGGAACACAAAAAAGTGTTCCTTTATTTTTTCATTTTACCCCTTTATGCTTTGCCTTCATTTAAAACAAATTTATCTTAAAATTTAAATGTTTGACTTACTTTTACCTTTGATTGTCAATTAATCTGCTTTTCAATTAAAAATGATTAAATTAATCTGCTATTCAATTAAAAACATAAAAAAAGAAACCATTTATGGTTCTTTAAAAATTGTTATTTTAAAACTAAATATTTTTATTTGACAGACATAAAATTAATTGCATTGGCATCACAATTTTCGTTTGACAATCTAGTAATAGAAACCTCATATGCTGTACGAATTTCTTGTTCACCATTTTCATAACGTTTAGTATATTCACGGCTTTGAATTCTACCTTCAAAAGTTAAAGGGTCACCCACATTTCTAGTTGAAAGGTCAAGAGCATCTTTGCCCCATGCAATAATAGGAACATAATCACTTTTAGAATAATTACGATTAACGGCAATAAGTACGTCAGTAATCTCTCTGTTTAAAGGAGTTTTTCTATAAATTGGTGGTTTGCAAATAAAGCCACTAAGCACAATTTTATTAAAATCTCTACTAAGGTCTTTTTCTTCATAAAAAGAGTTACCATCAATAATATTTTTACAGAAAACAGTAAGAAGAAGTCTACTTTTATTATTTTCAAATTTATTATAACTGCGGTATTGTCCGTGAATATATGCACGAGCACCCTCTTGAACAAGATTCAGGTCTTTTTCTGCAACAAGAAGAGGAATAAAATCTCTTTCACCTGAAAGTCTAGCAACCGCAATTTCAGTTTCATAAAAGTTTTCTTCACCAACAGAGTGTGAAAAAATTGATTCTTTTGTAATAGTACCAACAAGTTCAACGTAATTGTTAAATTCATAATTATTCATAATTTTTCCTTACCTTAATTTATTTTATCATTCTTATTTTAAATTTTGTTTTTGCATGCCATTATTGTCAATAGTATAATTATTATCATAAACGAGTTCACTCATTTTAGAAAATTCATAACCTCTTGCTTTAAGTGCATCAATAATCTGAGGCAACGCCTCAACAATATGGTCGGAATTATTGTGACAAAGAATAATTGCGCCATTATGAACACCATCAGTAATTCTAGATAATAATTGAGAAGCAGAAAGTCCTTTCCAGTCTAAACTATCAACACTCCATTGGATAGTTTGAAGATGAAGTTCAGAGGAAATAGAAAGCAATCTGTCATTGTAATCACCATAAGGCGGTCTAAAAAATCTAACCGCTTTACCAGTAATATCAGTAATAAGTTTCATTGAAGTAGAAAGTTCGTTTCTCATTTGAGAATCACTAAGACCACTCATGTTGGGGTGCGTGTTAGAGTGAGTACCTATATCAAAGCCGGCATTATCAATAAGTTTAACAAGTTCAGGGAATTTTTCAGTCCAGAAACCAACTAAGAAGAAAGTTGCAGGAATACCCTTATCTTTGCAAATTTTCACAATTTCACTAGTTTTATCACCGCCCCAAGCGGCGTCAAAAGTTATTGCAATTTTACGAGATTTTGTTTCAACAGAATAAATAGGAACTTTTCGTTGAGCATGACCGAAATAAATTGAATGGCTGTTGGTCAATGCAATCATAGAAACGAGTAAAACAAAAGATAAAACAATACAAATAACAAATTTGATTGGTTTAGACGAAATACATAAAATCTTCATAAACCATACTCCTATTATAAATTAAGCCATAAATTCTACCAAAAGGAAGAAAAATTAAAAATTCATTATAATGTCGAATATATAAGAATTGTAAGTTTTGGCTTAATAAATAATATTCAGTAAATAGAAGATATATTACAATAACGTAATAAAATTAAACTGATAAAGAACAAAATGCCCAAGTAAAGTAAATGCGCTAAAAATTAATTAATTAAAATGATTTATTCAATAATGAAACCATCAAGAAATTCGTCAAACTCATCTTTGTCCTCGTCTTCTTCACTAGTAGCGCAACAATATAAGTTTTCAAGAGGCGAACCTTCAAAAGAGTCATCTTCAAGTGTAGCATGAGGC
>JAVWAR010000023.1:0-11942 GCA_036649955.1 Clostridia bacterium
ATTGTTCCATTTATACTCTATATTTTTGCCCTCATAACTAATATTAAATGCATTATTACCGCTATTTATCAAAACTCTCTCTGCATTTACAATATATAATTGCATACCTGTTCTCATTACGAAATCAACAACATCAGCCATTACAAAATATTCATCACGATACGTTGTTAGTTCAATATCGTTTTTATTATCATAAAGATTATAATATAAACTATCTGCTGATATATCAGACATATTAAAGAAACCACCAGATGAAAACATATTAAACGTTTGTGCGCCAAGGTCATAAGCGGTCGAAGATTCAAGAAAACGTTTCATATTTGCTTCCAGTTCTTTAACGGTATCACCGCCAGGCGTTTCTACAATATTATCGCCTTCGTCAAGTTCTCTAAAATTAAATAAAATAGGAATTTTTTTATTATTATTTGCATAACTTCTAAATCTATTACTTTGATATGCTGATGCCATAAAAACTTGCGTGGAAATGCTAGTATTATCAGTAGCATTCATGGCACGAGCAATAGAAGATAACACTGAATTACTTACAATGATACCACCAATAGCAATTATTGGTACAAATAACATTAAAAATAATGATTTTAATACATTTCTAAATACGGGCATTTTTGAGTTGTCCGCGTCATTAACTACCGAAGAATATTCCGTTTTAATAAGCGCAATTATAGTAAATATAATAAGTAAAACAATACTTAATATAAACAAGGCTTTAAGAACAGAAATAGTGGTTGGACTAAACAAAAACCTTAGTAAAATATCTTTTGTAGATGCATCACCAATCGTTGGCGAATTTAAAATCGAACCAGTATTTTGACCTGCTAGTTCCTGAACAATAACAAACAAAAAATCTAACAAATTTAAAATAAACTTACAAATAAAATATAAAAAATTTGTTATTAATGACCAAATAAAAGTAAAGGCTTGTGCGAAGAAATCTTCAAAAACCGTCTTACCTGTATCAATGAAAGACTCCACACCCATTAAACTATTGTTCGCGAAAGAGGTCGCATTTGATGCAACACTTGTAAAAGCATTGTTTAGTAATATTGCAAAATTACCCATACGCCCCTCCGTTATAATATTTTATATTTTACAATCTTATTTGTGCAAACAATAATTAGAATGAATTTCTTTGTTGGTTTTCAGTTGCACGTTTAACATTAGCATCACGTCTATTTGCTTTCGCATTTTTACGCATATTTTTTGCGTTAATAAGTTCTTCTGATGCTTTTCTAGCAGTTTCAGGGTCAACCCCAGTACTTAACGCTTTCTTTTCCAAAGATTTTTTCTTACTATAATCCTTAACTTTACCAATTTTATCACCAGCAGTCTTTACAAGTGCACTACCGGGAATAAAACTTTTAACATCATCACCAAGCAATGCCGCTTTATCAACAAGCGCTTGACCAGTTACTACATATTTTACTTTACGAATAGCACCCGTAACCTCTTGTAAGGTTTCAGTTCCATCGTCATAATCAATATTTATAATAGTACTTATAAGTTTTGGTGCTTCACCAATCATGACAACGGCTGCAAGCATCATTATAATTCTAAACAATGAATTGATAACGTTCATACTAGCACCTCTAAATAAAACAATATCAGTAACTGCTTTAAAAGAATTAGTATCAAATAAATTCACTTCATTGATGATAGGTATTAGTATAAAGAATATATTAAGCGAAATAACAACGCCGTATACACTTAAAATTCGAGAAGTCATGGTATTTATCCATTTGCCGACTCTGGAATTTTTATCTGAAAGTGTGTCATTGCCATAAAGTACACCCGTTGAAAGCGCAACTGGTGATAACGCAAATAATATAGTGATATCAAAAATACGTTTAATCATAGCCCAAACCAGTTTCATAATTGCTATGAAGATAAATGCAGTAGCAAATAATAAAATAATGACATTTAAATCGCCAGGAGAATATAAATTCTTCATAGCAATGGCTTCTCTTGCATTAAAGTTATAATCAAGGTTAACACTACCATCATTCACTGAATAAACAAGCGAATTTTTTACCCCATAAGGAAGAGTTAAACTTGAATTTACAGCAAATCTAGGTATTTTTTCCAATAAATGCGCAGTGATTGTTTTGCCAGTAAAGAGTCTTGAACCTGCGTTTACAATACTACCAATTATTCCATAATGTACAGTAAGCGAATCTGTTGTCTGATAGTATGACGTTAGTTTAAATTCTCCTGCATTTACAATGTAAATACTATCTCGATAGAACTCAATTTTACCATCTTTTTCACGTATTGCCGTTGGGTTTCCGTCCATATCAAAAGCACCCTTTGCAATGATTGGATAGTAATTTGAACTTCTTTTAACTTCATTTTTATTTTCAATTATATTGCTGTCGTAGTAATAAGACTCTGAACATAGTTTGTCTTTATTATTGCCACTATATAATATTGGCTCATATAAAAATGATTCAGGGTTATAAGAACACATGATATATACAGCGCCTTCATTTTCACTAGATTTATGGTCGTGTGATAAATCAATATTATACTCTAAACCAACTATTTCAGACTCCGGTCTATTTGGAATTCCTGCAAGTCTAAGTATAAGTCCCTTTGAATAATCACTTATAACAATATCAGCCTTTGAAGTAACAGTATCATTTTTTGTGACTGAATGTGGTGAGTATTCGGCACAAGCCATATTAAGTGCAAATAAATATCTGGTGGTATATTTTTCCGTTGACTCACCAAGTCTTACAGGAAAATTCACAAGCATATTCATTGCCTGTTTTTTGTAATCTTTTAGTCTATAATTAATATTATAAACAAAGCCTAACTCTTCAAATTTATTTACAAAATAATTAGGATCTTTAATATTTGTATCATCATTATTTATATCTTTAAACTTTAATTGTATAAACTCAAAAAGAATAGTTTTAAATTCATCATTATCAAAATCGACATCTGGAAAGTTGTCTGTTAAATTTAAGAAGTTGCTTTTTAATGAAACGTCAAAGCAATACTCACCAAATTTACCTAAAAACTCTCTAAGTAACCCAAATGTTTCACCTTTTTCATTTACAAGCCCTTCATAATTTTCGCCAACATAGGTTAAATCAAATTTGTTATCAGCAAACCATTTAATTACAAAATCCATGGTGGTTTTATCATTATTAAGAGCAACACCACCTGCAATATATTTTGTAAGATTATCTTTAATTGCTTGATCTTTTGGATCAGAAGTGTTGCCTTGAATCATCTCAATAACTTTTTGTCCATAATATGAAAGTGATTGATAGTATGCACCTGAATTTATTGCATTGATAACGTCTGTGCCATTTATAGTATTTCCAAGCACAATTTCAGCAAATTTAGTTGTAGAAGTATTAAGTGCAACTTTATAAGATATATTTCTAACTACAACGATAAACGAACTAGACATACTTTCACTAATATAACTTCTAAGATTTGAATATACAGAGTGTTTGTAATACATGTCAAGTTGGTTTCTAAGCCCATAATATTCAACAAGCATATCACGATATTTTAGTAAAATATTATCATGGGTTTTGTCTATATAATCTTTATTTTCTTTACTATTATTAATATAATGGTCATATATCCACTTTTTGCTAGCAATATCCATATCAAATTTGTCACCATTATTATTAGAGTAGCAAGTACCTTTCGTACCGTTCTCTATTGCAGTAAGAAACTTATAAAATACAGAGTATCCATCATCTTTTGTACCCGCTTTGTTTTTAAATTCATTGATAATTTCATCAATACGTTTAAGACTTGCAGATTCATTATTTGCAATACTTATGGCATCAACATCACTAATAATGATATCAGAGTTCATAATGTCACGCCAACGCCCTTCGGAAATGTTGTTAATATCATCATCAATTTTAACATTGTTACCTGAATCACCAAACTTAGGACTTTGCTTAAAGAATTTAACAAATAATTGAACATTGCGAGGTAAACGTGATTCTTCTATACTTATAGGGTTAAGATACGCAATCGCATCTTTAACATATTTGATATCAGAAGTAGTAAGTGTATTAATAAAGTTACTTACATTTTCGGTTTTACCATCATAATCTTTAACTTTATTAAAAATAAAGTTTAAGTTTACAATATTAAAAGCAAGATCTCCCATATATTTACTGAAATTCTTTTCAAGCAAAAGCGAAGCAAGATATGCTTTATATGTGTAAAGTCTTACACTTTCTGTATCAGCACTAGAAAGTTCAAACCCTTCTGCATTTGAAATAGTATCAAGAACAGGAGTCATCATATTGTTGAAAAGTTCATTATAATAGTCAAGTTGGTCGCAAAGGTTAAAATAACGTTCTTCCCCAACAATAGAAAGCATAATACTTCTAAGAGTACGCTGACTATAAACCGGTTGAAATTCAAGTTTTCCAAAAGCCTCATTTGGTTTTGGATAAGATATACTACCTAAAAACATTTCAGCAAGAATAATTCCAAGCGGATTTATCATTGAAGTACCGAATGTTGAAGAATTATTGCTATTAGATGATTGGTTGTTCTGTTGACCTTGCGTAATAACAGAAAGTGCTTTTGTCCATTCACCACTTGCAATAAGGTCTTTAATATTAATATCACTAAATATTACACTGATATCATTTAAAAGTTTTTCTGGCCAAGTACCTTTCTTAATAAAGTCCGATACAATGTCATATTTACCAATCTCAATTTCTGATGGCAAAGAATCTGTTAGTACCAATTTATATGAATATGAATTTTCAGGAATAGTAACTTTTTTATCAAGTTTTTCCACAGCAAAATATTTCATGTTCATGCCTTCGCCCAAAGAAATACCTTGATATGTTCCCGTTACAACGGTTTCACCAAGAGAAGGCCAATAAGTTCTTTTTTGAATTTGCTTTACAGGACAAAGTTCTTTTGTATAACCTCCTTCTTCAGTTTGACTAAACTCATATTTTTCTATTTCATCAGTAGTTGTCTTTTTATAATAAACAACAGCGCTTTCACTTGTCCAATCAACTATATTAAGGCTACCTTCCAATCTTTGAAGCATATTGAAAGAGTTGGCATTTTTTTCAGAACCAAGCCCAAGAATTTCAGAAATTACAGTTACAGCATCTTCAATAGGAGTTGAAGGTTCAAGCGCGCCCGTGCCATATGTTACAATTTTCTCATTGTTATCATGGGTTTTATATTTAATTGTAAGAACATTATCTTTATATACAGCATCATTTACATATTTCCAGTCAATATCGCTAGATGATGCGTTTTTAATGAAAAAGTGTGTTGAACTTTGAACAGAATCATCTATAAAGTCTGCCATAACATAATATTGCTCACGCGTGCAAACAAATTTTTCAAACTCTGAATAAGTGGATGCAGCATTATATGTTGAATTTGTATTTTTATCATAAACTAGGGTATCATCAAAAGACTTGAAATTATTTGTTGCAAAGTCATCATAAATGATTTTTCCCTTAGTAAATTTTTTATAAGCCTCAACAAGTTCTAAGTTAGACATTGTTTTAAAACTGCCATCTTTAATAGGGTCATTAAAATTAATCAAAAGTGGAATACGTTTATTATTGTCTGCATATTGTCTATATCTGTTTGCATCATAAGATGCCGCGGTGAACATTTGCCCACCCAAAGTATTTGACATGCCCGAAACGTTCAAGGTTTGATTTAAACTTGAAATAATTGAATTTGTAAGAATAATAAACCCAAGTAAAACGGCAGGTCCCATAACAAATAAAAACAATGTTTTTGATACACGACCAAATATTTTACGGTTAGAGTCTTTATTGCTATCAGTAGCCTCATCATACCTAACTTTTATTAGTGCAATTATTGCAAAAATTATAACTAAAACAATCGCAATAGCAAACATTGCTTCAAAGATAAGCAGAATTTTTTTATTTAATAAAAAGTTAAACAAAGGGTTATCAAGGGAAACAACGTCTTCCGCCCTACCAATGCCAGCCATTTGATAAACAAGATATTGCATAATATCAACAATGTTCCACACCCAATGAGCAACATAGTAAATAAAGTTCATTACCATTGCCCAAATTGAACTTGCAATAACAGACAAAATACTCATAGTATTGTTTGTCATTTCGGCAACTGGAACAAGAGGAGCATTTAAAAGGGGTGCAAGAAAGCCAGGTGCAGTACTAGCACCTTGGCTTAACAATAAACTAAAATGAGATAACAAATTAGTCATAGCATTCCTTTGTAATATAATATTTAATAAATATGATGGCTTATAATAATAACTGTGTTGCAATTACTTTTCGGTCGCTATTTCAATTACTTTTCGGTCGCCGTTGCAATCATTATTCGGTTTTTGTTATAAATTAATAACCAGTTGTTATAAATAACAATCATTTATTATAATTATTTACCGGTTGTTTCATCACCAATAGCAGAATCAACATTTTTTTCTGCTCTTGCCTTTGCTCTCTTTTCTTCTTTAATTTTATCAGAAGCATCAGAATTTGCTTTTTCTATAATATCTTCTGACGTGTTAACATTTTCACCCTTTGGAACAGGAATTGGTTTTCCTGCTGAATTAGAGTCTTTAATGTTTTCAAACATATCTTGTACGGTTTTAGAAATAGCAATAGAAACATTGGTACGACTCTGTGGAGAAGTAATAATAAACGCATAACCACGAGGATTGGAAACAATTTTTTCTTGCTCATCCTCATTAATTTGTCCGGCTTTTTCATAAAGAGCAACAAGGTCATTAATATCATGTGGTGCAAGTCCAAAAATTACAGAATACTGAGCGGCATTAATAATAGCCGTTGATTTACGCGCAATTTCAGGAGTACCAACGAAGTCTTTAAGGTTCTGTGTAATTATAATTTGCATACCACCATATTTACGAATACGCTTAGAAAGTGTGTACATAAAGTCAAGTGCAGCATCTTTTTTAGGGTCAATAAATACGTGGGCCTCATCAATTACAACAATAACTTTACGATGAAGTTTATATTTATCATTAAAGTCTTTGTTTTTAATAATTTCGTTGTGCAACCAGTGAATTATAAGAAGCATCTGAGCATTAGTAATTGCTGGGTTGTTGTTAGCAAGTAGGCTCTGGAAGTTAAATACAATGAAGTTTTCTTCCGAAGTGATGGTTGAATAACCATTCCACAACATACTATTACGTCCACCCTCTGCGAACTTGTTAAGGTATGTTTTAATAATTTTAAGATTGTTCTTTTCATATTCATCTTTTGATTTTACATAAGCATTGCTAACATAATTGAACAAATCCTGCATAATTGGAAAGTCTTGTGGCTTTAAATCACCAATATTGGTTGATGATGTAATATTAAATTTTTCATAAAGATTTTTGATACATTCGTTTAGAATTTCAATGGCATCCTGAGTAATACCTTCAACAACCATGTTGAAGAATTCTTCAAGGAACTGCAAGTGCTGTGCAAGCGAAGTATTTTGACCATTACTAGAATCCTCTTCTTCAAGGGATGCAGTAACTTGAAGCGGATTGATACGTCCAACTCTTGCTGAACCTGCATCAATAACTTTACCACCAAGATTACTTGCTAAAATATCATATTCCTTCTCTGGGTCGAAGACATAAATTTTTGTGTTATCCGCAGCAAGGTGCGCAAGAATACCCTTAGTCGCAAATGACTTACCCGAACCAGACTTACCAATAATAATCATATTACTGTTAACTCTGTCACCACCACGTTTAAAAAAGTCTAGGAAAAATGGTTCAGTATTGTAGCCTAAGAATATACCATTTTCGTCCTGAATAGCATCTGAAATAAATGGGAATATTGCAGCAAGTGAAGATGAGTTAATACCACGTTCAAATTTCTTAAATGAATTTTTTTGAGAAATATTTGCAGAAATATAGCCTTCACGTTGTGAACCAAATAGTTCAGCATACTTAAAGCCTGAACGGCGCAAGAATGTACGTGTATTTTTACGTTGGTCATCTCTGCATGTAACATAAATATTTGTATCAAATAATTGTTCATTACCCATTTTGATTTGGTTCATAAGTTCTTGAAGAGTATCAAGGTGGGTATTTTTTTCAATCATACTTGAAGCCTTGCCACGTTTTTGAGCCTGAACTTCCATTTCCATAATAGAACGGTCAATTCGTTTTTCAGCATCGGCTTGTTGAACTGGTTTAAACTTAACAATAACTCTTGTTCCATCAATATTAAAGAACGTGTTACCCCAAGCATTTGGAACTTGAATAGGATAATCAGCAATAGTATAAGTTGCCATAACTTCTTTATCAATATATTGTTTGCTTGCAGAAAACCTTACAGAATCTGGTAAAATCCAGTCCATAAGTTCTTCTTGTTTCATATCATAACACTCACGTTCGTCCATATTAGAAGTGTATGTGTTTTTTAAGAAAGCAGCGGTTTCACGCATATCAAGCAAATGACAATCCATAGCACCAGTAGTACCACTTTGAATAGTATTCATAATCAGGTTTGCACTGCCAAGTAGCCCTGTTTTGTTTTTGCCAAATAACACAAAATAATAATGTGTTTTAAGTAGCCTGTTGTCTGTATCAACATTGCAGTTTTCAAGACCTGCGACACGTGATTCAAAAACTTCAAGCCTAGAATTTAATTCTTTGTTGCTAAGAAGTTTGTTATCATGAGCATCAGCAAGTTCGTCAGCCTTATCATATTCATTTTGAATGTATTTATCAAGAACCATAGGTCGCTGTAATTTAATAATAGCGGCATTTTGGTCATAAGGCATAGTTTTAAGTGCATTGTCTATTGCACTGATGTAAGCGTTCTGTCGATAAAGAGTAAGCATGTAAAATTCAACTGGTTTAAGTTCAATAACACACCCAAAATAGTCTTTATAATCAATAATACCCTTTTTAGTATCAGGGTCTTCAATTATATCAACATATGGAGTAATATTACTCATTGCATGTGACTTACTTACTTTTCCTTTTCTAAAAGTTCTTACACCAAAAATGAACTTAACTATATCACCAATAGTTTGGTAAATACGGGTGTTAGGTGCAACGTTAATGTAAAGAACAATAACAAGTACCGCAACAACAGCCGCTAGTATAAGTTTAAACGAAAGGTTAGTTGCAAGAATCAGTGCAATAACGCCAAGCGATAGAATGCCGATAACGCCATCCATAATCGAAAAACTTTTAAAGAACTGAGTTTGAACCTTCGTTTGCCTTGGAATTAATCTCATGATTTATCTCCTTATAAATTTGTAGTTTGCCTAAGGCACTGGCCTTAGGCTACTACATTTTGTGCATTTTTATAATTAAATGCAATTCAAGTCTTTTTTATATTTCATCAAAAACTAGCATAATACGTCCAAATTTCAAGTAAGTTGCAATAACTTTAATGTAAATCAAACAAATGTTAAATGCTTAATATTCTAAATTTACCTTTTACTTGTATAGTAAATAATTAATCATTTTCTATTGTTGTGGTCTACCTGTTGAGTCATCGCCCGTGTTTTTTCCGTTGTTACTTTCATTCTCTTTGTTTTTAGCCCTTGATACTGCTGAGTAAGCATTTTTAGTAGCCTCATTCTTCTGGTCTTTAAGCATATTATCAATCTTGCTCATTTTGTTTTCTTGGGCTCTAAGTTTTAATAATGAGAAATTAACGTCTTTCTTCAATTCGGTTTGGGTAACTTCTAATGATTTCTTTTCATCTTCCAATTTTTTGATTGTTGCATTATAATTTTTGTTATTCTTATTTGTACTTTGCTTATACTTTTCTAATTGAGTTTCCTTGTTTGTAAGTTCTGTCGCAACTTGATTATAAAGTTTTCTAAAATTGTTTGTTTCTTTATTTTGGTTATGAATATTTACAATTTTATTTTTAGTACTAGTAGTTTCTTCTTTCAGCATTTTTAATTTAAGTTCTTTTGAATTAACAACATCTTTGATTGTTGAAGCCTTAGTTTTAGCATTATCATAATTTTTACCTAATGATTGAAGTTCCTTACGTTTTTCCTTTCTTTCTTTATTAGTTGTATTTTTATCAGATTTCATATTTGCAATTTCTTTTCTAGTTTTTTCAAGAAGTGACTTTGCTTCGCTTTCAATCTTTTCTGCTTTTAGAAGTTGTTCTTTATCTTTGATAATTTGACTTTTTAAATCGCCTTTACTTTCAATAATTTTTGCCAAATCTTTTGTTAATTTCTTATTTGAACTTATCTGATTGGCAACTTCTTTTACAGACGTATCCTTTGTTAAATTCTTCTTGTTCGCAGCAATAAACCCTCTACCATAAATGTCTTTCGCTTCACTAGTAGATAACTTCTTATCTATTTCATTTCCGTGCCCATCAATGGTTTTAAGTATAAGCCCACCCTTTAATCCATGGCGCTCTACTTCTTCAACATTAACTTTTGTAAATTTCTTAATAGAGGCAACTTGTCCTTTAATGTTTCTATCACGAGCATGTTCCGTTGTGTAAGCGTCTTCCTTCATAAATGAATTTGCTTCTGCTTGATTTATGGCAGCATTAACTTGTTTTTTATATTTTTGTTTCTTCAAATATGACAATCCAACAGCCATTTTATCTGTCATAGCCTTAGCGTTATTAAGTTTATTAATATCACCACTATTGATAAATTCATTAAACTTGTTCATGTTCGCGTTAATTGCGTCTTGTGTAGCCGTCTGGAACATTTTTGCAGTTGCTTTATTTGTATTAAATTTAGAAATTTTTCTAGTAAGTCCATTATTCAATAATTTAGATTTTGCATCAAGTGCCATCTTACGAGCAGTTCCTTCAAGTTTTTTAATCTTATTTTGCTCTGTTGCTGTAAGTTTTTTACCAGTTGCTACCTTAGCCCTAATCTCGTTGTTGTAATCATCAGCAACTTTACGGCTAGTTTCAGTTTTAACTTTGTTAACCCTTACTCTAAGTGCATGTTTGTTAAATCCAACCTTCAATTCTGCTCTCGTATCATCCATAAGTTTTTGTGCATTGTTAATTTTATCTGCTTTACCAGACTTAATTGCTTGTGCAAAGGCTTTTTCAACATTTTCAATCTTGTTGTTTTCAATTACTTTGTCAGAATACTTCTTGTCTTTCTTAAACCCTTTAACGCCTTTATTATTATCATAATTATCTTGCATTAATTGTTTAATCTCGTTAGCCTCATCAAATCTTTCATTCTTAATAGCCTTATTATATTTTGATAGTAATGATTTTTCCTGATCTTTAAAGTCTTTATTAAATCCAGCCATAGAAATCTTAGCATAAGACTTTTTCTCAGCCTTAGCCATTTCTTCTTTACGTCTATCTGCAATCATACTCTCTTGAACAAATAGTTTCTTTTCTCTATCAGAAATTGAGTATTGTAAATCAAGAAGTTTTTTCGATTCTTTGCCTGTTAATTCTTTAAAGTTTTTATTTGTAAGTTGTGCTAATTGTTCTTTTTCAGCCTTTTGTTCTTTCTTTAAACTATCAAATATAACTTCTTCAACCGTTCTGCGTTTATTGTTCTTCTTGTCAATTTTATCTTGTGCATCTTTTTCGTCCTGCGCATTCTTAGCCGCAACACGTGCTTCTGCTGATACATTGACGTCTTTCTTTGTAACTTTATTCATAACGTCAACAACGGCTTGCTCATTAATAGGAATACCTGCTTTAACCCTATCATCTACAACATCGCTAGCAATCTTTTCTATTTCCTCTTTTGAAGCAGTAGTCGTAGTTTCAGTATTGCCTGCGTTTTCTGCCTGAGTATTGCCTGCGTTTTCTGCATTTAATTTAAGTTTGTCTTCTATTTCTTTGTACTTGTCACGATCTGCAACATATTCATGATACTTTGCCCTTAAATTCTCAACACTTCCAAATTCACTATAAATATTTTGAAGATTAGCATCAGGAGCAGCATTTTTATCAATAACATAT
>JAVWAR010000024.1:0-11246 GCA_036649955.1 Clostridia bacterium
AAAAAGTTGTGGAACTTGCTAAAATTGTATCAAAATATAATGGTGCTTTAAAAATATATATGGTATCTTTTACGGAAATACAGGAAAGTATTCACGAAAAGTGTGACCCAGACTACATGATTACTATTATGCGTAGATTTATGATGAGGGTCGCTGAACATATTGCTTGTGAAAACTATATTAAAATGATTATTACTGGTGAAAGTCTTGGTCAGGTGGCAAGCCAAACAATAGAAAGTATGACCGTTATTGGAGAGGTAATAAAGGAAATACCTTTAATTAAACCTCTTGTTGCTTTTGATAAATCTGAAACCATCGAAATTGCAAGAAGAATTGGAAGTTATGAAACGTCTATTAAGCCATTTGATGATTGTTGTACGGTATTTTTACCAAAAACACCAGCAACAAAACCAAATTTAAAACACGTTCTTAAAGAAGAATCAAAATTAAATGTTGAAGAATTGTTTAATAATTGTTTAAAAACCATTGAAATTGTTGAAGTATAGATATTATATTTAAAAAGAGGCTATGAAGCCTCTTTTGTTTGAATTAAATTGTATTTTGTATTCTTATTATACGTGTCTTTAATAATAACGTCGTTACCATCGCCTTTAATTTTTAGTAGTATTTCAGTTTTAGATTTGTTTTGTTTCTCTAAAATATAGTTAAAGTCTTTTTCTGTTATAAAACTTATAATATTTTTATCTAAATATTTTTCTACTTTTAGTAAGTTTGTTTTATTGTCAATATTGTTGTCGGTTGTTTTTGGAAGAATACTGTTATCAAACGGGGTCAAACATATATATCGTTCTTTTGCCGTTTCTGGTGCAAGTTTTAATTTATTATCAGAGGTAAGTGCATTTTCGGATAATTTTATCATGCTTATTTCTTTTGGTATTACAGGATTTTTTGGAATATGTTTACTATATAGTGTTTTTAACACGTCCTCCGTATAAAAAGTTGGATATGTTCCGCCATTAATTAATGGTGAAAAGCCATTGTTTGTTGGGTCAAAAATCATTGTTCCAATAATATGCTCTGATGTAAAAGAAATATTAAGTGCATCTGTATTCTTTTTTGTTAAATCTTTTCCGGTTGTGCCTGTTTTACTACAAACATAGAAAGGTAAACTTTTTAGTTTAGATGCCGTTCCTTTTTGAACGGTTTCACGAAGGCATGTATTTATAAGATAAGATGTTGCAGGTGAGATTGTTTCTTTTGGAGTTGTTTTGTCTTGATAAACAATTTTTCCATTTGGTGAAATGATTTCTTTTATATATGTTGAGGTTATCATTTTGCCAAAATTTGAAAAGGGTAAATAACTATTTGTTATTTGTTTCATAGTGATACCTGTTGTAAAACCACCAAGAGCAAGTGATAAATTATTATCATTATTATCAAATGTAATGCCAAGTTTTTTAGCATAGGTTTTACTTTCTTCAATGCCTGTTTCGTTTAAAATTTTTACTGCGGGTACATTTAAAGACAATGCAATCGCATCTTTTATTTTGATATTACCATGATATTGTTTGTTTGCATTTTGTGGATTATAGCCATTGATTGAGAACTCGTTATCTTCAATATAGTTTTCAGGAGAAAGGCCGTTATATTCAAAGGCAGGTGCATAGACAAGAACGGGTTTTATTGTAGAGGCAACTTGCCTTTTTAGGCTTGATGATGAAATATTTGAGTTGTTAACATGTGCAATTACTTTACCAGTTTTACTATCAATTACTAATGATTGAAGACAAGAATTATCAAGTTCATTTGTTTTAAAAAACTCATTCAAGTTGTTTTGCATTGTTAATTGAAGTTCATTATCGTTATATGTTTTAATAATATATGGACGACTTTTTAAATCATCTTCTGACAATTTAAGTAATTTAGTTGCTTCCAAAATTGTTTCTTTATAGTATTCACTCTCATAATTTAAAGTTGATGATGGAACTTTTATTTTTTGGTTAATTGCACTTAAATACTCATTTTCGTTGATTTTACCATCATTTTTCATAGTTTTTAACACAATATTGCGTTTTTTTATTGCACTTGTTAAGTTTGCTTTTGGATTAAAATTGCTGGGAGATGATATAATGCCGGCAAGCATTGCACTTTCGCTAAGTGTTAAATTTGTTGCTTTTTTATTAAAATAAAATTTTGATGCGCTTTCTATTCCATAAACAGAATTGCCAAAATATATTTTATTTAAATACATTTCAAGTATTTTATTTTTTGAATATTTTTTTTCAAGTTCCATTGTTAATTTTATTTCTTTAATTTTTCTGTTGATAGTCTTTTCACTTCCGAGGTGAGTGTTTTTAATTAATTGTTGTGAAATTGTTGAGCCACCTTCGGCAAACTTTCCTTTACCGATATTTGTGATTGTAGCACCTATAATTCTTTTTACATCTATTCCATGATGGCTATAAAATTTTTTGTCTTCACTACTTAAAAATGCGTTAATAGTATTTTTAGGTAATTCTATTAAATTTACTTTTTTTACATATGTCGACTCTGTAATTTTACTATTATCTGCTGATAAAACTATTGGTCCGTTTGTTTTATCTATCAATAAATTTTCACTTAAAAAACTATCTTTTGTAATATTATAAAAAGAGATTAAACCGATAATTGAAATTGAAAAGATAATCACAATTACTATTATGACACTATTAATCAATAATTTACCAATTTTCTTTTTATTTCTCATTATTATTAGTATTTCGACAAAGGTAGAAATTATTACTTTTTTCTTAATTCTATTTACAGAAGTGCTAAAAAATTGTATAATACATGAGTTAGGAGAATTGTTAATGTATTATTTTATTGCAACGTATGGCTGTCAAATGAATGTTCACGAAAGTGAGAAAATTGCAGGTGTTTTAGAAGAACTTGGCTACTGTGCTTGTACTCGTGCTATTGACGCTGATATTGTAGTTTTTAATACTTGTGCTATTCGAGAAAGTGCCGAAACTAAAATTCTTGGGAATATTGGTGCTTTAAAACCGATTAAGGCTATTAAAAAAGATTTAATTATTGTTCTTTGTGGTTGTATGACTCAGCAAGAAGGCATGAGCGCAAGTATACATAAAAAGTTTCCTTTTGTTGATATAATTATTGGAACACATAATCTTGCTTCTTTAAAAGATTTTATCATTCAAAGGCAGAACGAAAAAAAGTTTATAACTGAAACTCTAAATTCATGTGATATTGCCGGTAGAGATAATATGAAGGTTACTAGAACTTCTGGTTACAATGCTTGGGTAAACATAATGTACGGATGCAATAATTTTTGTTCATATTGCATTGTTCCATATGTGAGAGGCAGGGAAGTATCCAGACCTATTGATGATATTATAAATGAAATTAAAGATTTGTTAAAGCAAGGGTATTGCCAAATTACATTACTTGGACAAAACGTAAATTCTTATGGTAATGACCTTGGAGGACTTGTCAACTTTGCAATGCTTCTTAGAAAAATTGATGAAATTAGTGGTAAGTTTCGTATAAGATTTATGACTTCTCATCCAAAAGATTTATCAAGTGAAGTTATAGATGTGATTGCTTCTTCTTCAAAAATTTGTCACTACATTCATTTACCAGTTCAAAGTGGCAGTAATAAAATTCTTGAACTTATGAATCGTAAGTATACAAGAGAAAAATATTTAAAAACAATTACTGAAATAAAAAGTAAAATTCCTGATGTTCAATTTTCAAGTGATATCATTGTTGGTTTTCCCACTGAAACAGAGGAAGATTTTAATGATACTTTAAGACTTATTGAAGAAGTAAAGTATGAACAATTATTTGTCTTTATGTATTCTAAACGCAAGGGAACGATTGCCGAAAAAATGGACGGGCAAGTTGAACTTGCTGAAAAGAAAAGGCGAATATCTGTTTTACTTGAAAAACAAAATCAGATTGCAACCGGCATTTCTGAGAGTTATATTGGAACAATTCTTGAAGTTTTAGTTGATGATGTTAGCCCTAAAAATGATAAAATTTTATTAGGTTCAACATTTGCAGGCAAAACCATCAGTTTTTATGGAGATAAGCGTTTAGTGGGCAAGTTTATTTATGTTAAAATTATTAAAGCCAAACATACTACTTTGTTTGGAGAAATTGTGGAGGAATAATGGCTATATCACCAATGATGCAACACTATCTTAAAACAAAAGAACAAAATAAAGATGCTATTTTGTTTTATAGGTTAGGTGACTTTTATGAAATGTTTTTTGAAGACGCAATTACGTGTAGCAAGGTCTTAGACCTTACGCTTACTGGTAAAGATTGTGGTCTTGATACTCGTGCACCTATGTGTGGTATTCCTTATCATGCTCTTGATAATTATCTTGGCAAAATGCTTACTGCTGGATATAAAGTTGCAATTTGTGAGCAGGTTACAATCCCCGGCGAAAAACCCGGACTTGTTGAACGTGAAGTTGTTAAAATAATTACCCCTGGAACGGTTACAGAAACCTCTGTACTTGATGAACGAAAAAACAACTATATTTCGTCAGTTGTGAAAGTTGGCGACCATATTGGTGTTTGTTATTGTGACATAACTACGGGTTTACTTGAAGTTGTTGAATTTAACAATGAAAACTCACTTAAACTTTTAGATGATACATTAATTAGAGTGCGTCCAAGTGAAGTTATTTGTAATGAAGAAATGATGCTCGCTTCTTCATCAATTTCATCAATCACGACAGGTGTTGTACCTAAATTTACTAAGTATTATGAGTGGGCTTTTTCGATTGAAAGAGCCATTAAAAATTGCCATTCTCAATTTAAAGTTTCTTCATTCAAGGTTTTTGATGCAGAAAACTTAAAGGAAGGACTATGCGCTATTGGCGCGTTGCTTGAATATCTTGCTGAAACACAAAAAAGAAGTTTATCAAATATAAATAAAATTAAGGTTGTTAAAAATAATGAATTTTTACATCTTGATATAAATACTAGGCGAAATCTTGAACTTGTTGAAAGTATGAACACAAAGAAAAAACAGGGCAGTTTACTTTATGTGCTTGATAATACTAGAACCAGTATGGGTGCTCGCAAATTAAGAAGTTTTATTGAACAGCCATTACAGGTTTCGTCTAAAATAAACGAAAGGCTTGATGCTGTTGAAGAACTCGTTTCGAATATTGTTCTTCGTGAAAATTTAATTCAATTATTACAAAAAGTTAATGATATTGAACGTATTAGTGGTAAAATTTCGTATGGTTCTGTTTCTCCAAGAGATTGTTTATCACTATATAATTCACTTATGATTGTCCCTTTGATTAAGAGTAATTTGTTTGATGTCAAATCTGCTCTTCTTAAAAAATGTTATGACGATTTAATTGTTTTAGAAGAAGTTACGTCTTTAATTGAAAATGCAATAAGCGAAGATGCGCCAGCACTTCTCAAAGATGGAAAGTATATTAGAGATGGTTACAATGCTGAACTTGATGACCTTAGGCAAGCAGGCAAGCATGGACAGAGATGGCTTAGTGAGTTTGAAATTGCAGAAAAACAGAAAACTGGTATAAAAAATCTTAAAGTTGGGTTTAATAAAATTTTCGGATATTATATTGAAGTATCAAATTCTTGGATAGAGTCTGTGCCATATACTTATATTCGTAAACAGACAACAACAACGGGAGAAAGATATATTACCCCCGAACTTAAAGAAATGGAAAACAAACTTATTGGCAGTGAAGAAAATGCCAAGAAGTTGGAGCAAGAACTTTTCAGTGAAGTTAAAAATTGTCTTTTATCATATGTACCTGATATTCAGTTGATTGCAGGCAGTATTGCAATGTGTGATGCGTTAACTTCTCTTGCTGTTTGTGCAGTTACTCATTCTTATACCAAACCCGTGATTAATGATAATGTCAAAGTTATAAAAATTATTGATGGACGACATCCTGTTATTGAATCTTTTAACTCTTTACATGAGTTTGTTCCAAATGATACCTTATTAGACGGCGAAAGTAACAGAACTATGGTGATTACTGGTCCAAATATGGCTGGAAAAAGTACATATATGCGTCAGGTGGCGGTAATTACGCTCATGGCTCACATAGGTTCTTTTGTACCTGCTAAATCTGCTGAAATTTGTTTGGTTGATAGAATATTTACGAGAGTTGGTGCTAGCGATGATTTGGCTTTTGGACAAAGTACTTTTATGGTAGAAATGACTGAGGTTGCAAACATTCTCAACAATGCAACATCTAAGAGTTTGCTTATTTTGGACGAAGTGGGCAGGGGAACTTCTACTTATGATGGTCTTTCAATAGCATGGGCTGTTATGGAATATTTATCTAAACACTTAAAAGCAAAGACCTTATTTGCAACACATTATCATGAACTTACAGACCTTGAAGGCATTACTGATGGTGTTAAAAATTATAGAGTACAAGTTAAAGAATTTAATAATTCTGTAATATTTTTACATAAAATAGCGCGAGGTAGTGCAAATAAAAGTTTTGGTATTGAGGTTGCGGCACTTGCAGGATTACCTGATGAACTTATTACTCGTGCAAAGGAATTGCTTACACTTCAAGAAGTTAATTCAAAAAGAGTTGACCTTACTCAAAAACAAATTGAAACAGTAAAGGCTTCAACGACTGCAAACATTGCTGAAATTATTGCGATTCTTAAAGAACTTGATATGAATACTGTTTCGCCTATTGTTGCGTTTGGTACTCTTCAAAATTTGGTAGATAAAGTTAAAAAGGAGAATTAATGTGGCAAAGATAAACATACTTGAACCCAAAGTATACAACAGAATTGCAGCAGGAGAGGTGGTTGAAAACCCTGCTTCTGTCATTAAAGAACTTGTTGAAAATAGTATTGATGCAGGCTCTACGCAAGTTTTTATTGATATTACCAAAGGTGGCACAACTAATATTACAGTTACAGACAATGGCTGTGGAATTGAAAAAGAGTTTGTTAGAACCGCATTTCTTCCACATGCGACAAGTAAACTTGTAAATGAAAATGACCTTGATGCAATAAAAACACTTGGGTTTAGAGGTGAAGCACTGGCATCTATTGCAAGTGTTGCTCAGGTTGAAATGACTACTAAAACTGCAAATAGTGATACAGGAATTTACATAGAACTTGAAAATGGGCTCATTAAAAAACAAAGTGAAGTAGGTTCAACAAATGGTACTTGCGTTGTTGTATCTAATTTATTTTATAATGTTCCTGCACGCGCTAAATTCTTAAAGAAAGATAAAACAGAAGAGAGCAATATCACAAATTTAATTTCAAGATTTATTCTTGCAAATCCTAATATTTCGTTCAAATATATTGCTGATGGGAAAACTATTTACCATTCGACTGGTAAAGACGTTGTTTCAGCCATAGTTTCTGTTTATGGTAAAGATGTTCCTGAAAACCTTTTAAGAGTTGAGCAAACCTTTAAAAATTTTACTATTTCTGGATATATTGGTCGTCCATCATTTTCTAAGCCAAATAGAACTTACCAAACTCTTGTTGTTAACGGAAGATATGTTATAAATCAAACTGTAATGATGTCCGTTTTTAATGCTTATAGCGATTATTTAATGAAAAGGCAATATCCATTTTTTGTACTTTATATGTCAATTCCTTACAATGAAGTTGATGTCAATGTTCATCCTAACAAACTTGATGTGAGATTTGAAACAGATATTAATATTTTTGGTTGTTTTTATGAGGCTGTATCAAAGGTATTAGATAAGAGTAACTATCTTACTTCTGCAACTAAACAAGAAAGTTTCATTGATACGTCAAAGGTTGAAAAAATAAACGAAAGAAATTGTGAAATTAAAAGCGAAAGCATTGATGATATTTTAAAAGAAATAAAATTTAACGATAATTCAATAAAAGAAAATACTGAAATTAAATCTCGTGAAATTATAAAAGATATTTTAAAAATGACGCCTTCTGAAAATGAGGCTAGAAATAATTTTGGGCTTGGTTCGAAACTATTGGAAGACTTAAATACACTTACTGATAGTAATTATAACAATGAAGTAAACAAGTTGGCAATAAATAACAATTCAACAAATGCCGAACAAGAATTATTTACGGAAAGCAATGATAATATGAAAATTGTTGGCAAAGTATTTAATACTTACCTTCTTCTTGAAAAGGGTTCGAGTATGTATTTTATTGACCAGCATGCCGGACATGAACGAATTAATTATGAAAAATTTAAAACATTACTTTTGTCTAGTGAACTTGAACAGCAATATTTACTTGTTCCTTATATTTTTTCTGTTAATTCAACTGAATATGAATTTTTATCATTAAAAATCAATGCTTTAAAAGAAATTGGTTTTGATATTGATGAATTTGGTACGAATACTTTTAGAATTTCTGCTGTGCCTCTTGTTTTGTCTGATATAAAACTTAGTGAATTTACAACTGAAATATTGTCGGATATGAAGGCTTTAAATTCAGTTTCATCACTTGACTTTTTAAAGGAGTCACTAATGCAAAAAGCCTGTAAGGCGTCAGTTAGAGGTGGAGATGATTTATCTTTAAATGAAATAAATTCATTACTTAATATGATGAGCAAGGAAAAAATTAAATTATCATGTCCACATGGCAGACCCGTTGTAATAGAACTTACTGCTATTGAAATTGAAAAATGGTTTAAAAGGATTGTTTAATGAAAGAAAAATTACTCGTAATTGTTGGACCTACGGGCGTTGGCAAAACTGAGTTTGCTTTACAGGTCGCAAAAGAAATTAATGCCGAAATTATTTCAGCCGATTCAATGCAAATTTATAAAGGGTTTGATAAAGGTACTGCTAAAATTCACGAAGATGAAATGCAGGGTATCAAACATCACCTTATAGATTTTGTTGAGCCGTCCGGGTCTTTTTCTGCTAGTGAATTTGTTAAACTTGCAAAGTTCGTAATAAGTGATATAAGAAGCAGAGGTAAAAATATTGTAGTAGTTGGTGGTACTGGTTTATACGTCAACTCTTTGTTATATGGTTTTAATTTTTGCGGGCAAGAAAAAAATGATGAAATTAGGGCTACGCTTGAAAAAGAAGCAGAAATGTATGGGAAAGAGTATATGTATGACTTGCTTAAAAAAATAGACCCCAAAACTGCTGATGAAATTCATCCCAATGAGTTAAAAAGGGTTCTTCGCGCTCTTGAAATTTATAGAGTAACTGGAAAACCCAAATCTAAATGTATAAGCAAATCAAGGGTTTCTGTTTATAATTCTTTAATTATTGCTCTTACCATGGATAGAGATAAACTATATAACATTATAAATGATAGATGTGATAAAATGATTGATGATGGTCTACTTTTAGAAGCAGAACAATTAATTAAAAATTATTCATTGACAACGGAAAACCAGTCTATTATGGCTATTGGGTACAGGCAGGCATATGAATATCTTAAAGGTGAGATTGATTATGATACTTTTATTTCTAAATTTAAACAAGCATCTAGAAATTATGCCAAACGTCAATATACTTGGTTTAATAAATTGAGTGATGCCATTTGGTATGATACCACTAAAAAAGATAAAGCAATGGAGAAAATTAAGGAGTTTTACAATGATTGAAAATAGAATTAGAGAGTTTGTTGATAGTGCAGAATGTGAATGTAAAAATTTGTTTACTCAGATAGATAAAGTTGCACAATTTAATCAGGAAAAAGTCTTGAATGCGTTTACTGAAAATAGGGTAGCGCTTTCGCATTTTTCTTGTTCTTCTGGTTATGGTTATGAAGATACTGGAAAGATTAAACTTAAAGAGGTTTTTTCTTCTGTATTCAAAACGGAAGATGCCATTGTTTCTCCTCTTTTGACTTGTGGAACACATGCACTTTCAACTGCATTGTTTGGAGTTCTTAGACCAAATGATTTATTTATATCTATCTCTGGAAAACCTTATGACACGCTAGATGATGTAATTTCTGGTGAGGGTAATGGTTCGCTAAAAGATTTTGGCGTAAAGTTTGAAATTGTTGAACTTAAAAACGGAAAACTTGATACAGAAAATATTTTAAAGGCAATCACTGAAAAAAAACCAAAACTTATAATGCTACAACGTTCAAGGGGATATGATTGGCGTGAAGCATTGTCAATTAACGACTTTGAAGATATTATTTCAAAAGTTAGAATGATAGACAAAGATGTGATTGTTTTTGTTGATAATTGTTATGGTGAATTTGTTGCCGAAAAAGAACCATCAGAAGTTGGTGCAGATATTGTTGTTGGTTCACTTATAAAAAACCCGGGCGGGGGAATTGCTCCAACAGGCGCTTATATTGTTGGCAGGCACAAATACATTACTCTTATTGAAGGCAGGCTTACTGCGCCATCGTTAGGGCTTGAAGTTGGTTCTTACAATGCTTCGTATAGCCCATACTTTGAAGGTTTTTTTATTGCGCCACATGTTGTGTCATCTTCACTTAAAGGTATGCTTTTAATGGGCAAAGCAATGGAAAAACTTGGCTATAAGACTTCACCTAGTTCAAATATTCTTCCTAAGGATATTATCCGTGCCGTTGAGTTTAACTCTGCTGATGAGGTGATTGAATTTTGTAAAATGATTCAAAGTGTATCACCAGTAGATAGTTTTCTAACACCATTACCATGGGATATGCCAGGATATTCAAGTCAAGTTATTATGGCGGCTGGTGCGTTTATACAGGGTTCTAGTATGGAACTTTCGTGTGATTCACCAATTAGAGCGCCATATATTGCATATATGCAAGGTGGTTTAACTTATGAGCATGTTAAATTTGCAGTAATGAAGGCTTGTGAACTTTTACTTAAATAAAGCAATAATAAAAAACAGGGGAATACCTGTTTTTTTAAAATTTCATAATTTTATTTGTTAGTGCTGATATCATATTTACATATTTTAAACCACTAATTGGTTTGCTATTTTTTAGTCTATAAACTTCTTGATTTTCAAGCCATAATTGTATACCATTTTGTCCTTCTATTGCATAGCCCGCAATCGTTGATAATTGTATGATGATTGTCTTTTTTGAACTTACAAGTTCAATTCTATTCTTATAAAGTTGAGTTGAGTATATACCAAGGTTTATACTTTTAAATTTGTTAATTTTTTTTGAAACTTCCCAACCAATATCTTCTGTTAAAATATCATTTTCCGAATAGGAATTATAATCTATTTCTTTAATAAACTTTTTTTGCATTTTATCAAGTTCGTCAAGTCTGGATTGACTTGCGTTATGAACATATCCATATTCATCATATGAAAATTCATGCA
>JAVWAR010000025.1:0-10927 GCA_036649955.1 Clostridia bacterium
CTTAACAAACTTACTATAACAAGCATTATGCGCCTGTGATAATAAATTGGGATTAAAATTATACTGCCCATCAGTTCCAGTAAAATAATCATCTGCTTCACATATTTCACAATCTTCACCACGTTCAGCAAATAGAGATTTTAATTTTATTGCAAATGTGGTTTTTCCTGAACCACTAATACCTCTAATTATTATTATCTTTTTCATTTTACCTCTAACTATTTATATATTTCAAGTACTCAAATATAAATTTTTCAATATCCCCTGCTAAAACCGCCGTAGTATCACTAGTTTCATAACCAGTCCTAAGGTCTTTTACTAAATTATAAGGTTGAAGAACATACGAACGAATTTGACTGCCCCATTCTATTCTTTTAACATCTATACTATCTTTAAGTCTTTGTTTTTCTTCTTCCCGCCTAGCAATAAGTTTTCCTTTTAACATTTTCATTGCTGTTTCTTTATTTTGTAATTGACTGCGTTCATTTTGACATTGTACAACTATTCCACTTTCTAAATGAGTAATCCTAACTGCTGAATCGGTTTTATTTACGTGTTGTCCACCAGCACCGCTACTTCTATAAGTATCTATTCTGATATCGTCAGGTTTTATTATTATTGAATTATCTTCTTCAATAAATGGAGTAACTTCCACAGATGTAAATGATGTATGTCTTCTATTATTACTATCAAATGGTGATAATCTTACAAGCCTGTGTACCCCACTTTCACCTTTAAGTTTACCATAAGCATTCTCGCCATGAATAAGCATTGTTATATTCTTCACACCGGCACCATCACCAGCATTATAATCTATCACTTCAACTTCATAATCATTTTTTGAAAAATAAAGTTTATACATTCTAAGAACCATTTCAGTCCAATCCTGTGCTTCCTCTCCACCAGCACCAGCATGTAATTCCATAATGGCAGGGAAATCATCATACTCTCCCGAAAAAAAAGTATTTATTGTCATAATTTCTAAAATGTTATCCAGTTCATTTTCACATTTATTATATTCATTATCAAGATCAGTTGCACCATTTTTTATAAGTTCAACAACCATTTCAAAATTTTCTAGTTTATTAGTTGCAGTCGCAATTTCAGAAAGCCTTTTCCTTAAAACTTTAAGTTCTTGACCAACCTTCTTTGCTTTTTGTATTTCAGAAAAAAAACCACCTTCTTCCTGCATTACTTGCAACTCATTAAGGCGCGTTTTAATGCCTTCACTATTATAACACTGCATTAAGTCTTTTAACCTAACTTTACTAAATTTCAACTTTTGTTCAGCATCAAAAATTTGCATAATACACTCCTTCATTTATTTTAACATAATACAATTAAAAAGTATACAAATTTACTAAAACAAAAAAGAGTGAAGTTTCACTCTTTTTTGTTTTATTTGTTATCTTTCAAGTTCATTAGTGTTTTCCTCTAATTTCGCTTTTTCAGTACGAAGGTCGTAAAGTACTAGATCCAATGCTTTAATATCTCTCTGCAAATCTGCCTTGCTTGGGCCTTTATATGTATTACTAATATCGCTACTTCTCTGTCCTTGCGTATTATTATCATATATTGCTTTGCCAGTTTTTTCATCGAAATTATAAGAGTTTAATTCTTTTTCCAAGTCAATCAATTCTCTATTTTTTGCATTAAGTGCACTTTGTGCAGATGATATTTTTGCATCAAATTCCAAAATTTTATCATCCAAATTTTTCTTTTCTTGTTCACTTTTTGTAAGAATATTTTTTTCTGTTTGTTTTGTATTTTTTGTAGTTTCTTTTTTGCTATTTGATTTCTTTTCTTCAATACGCAATCCAATTATCTCTATTGCAGCAAAATAATTCTTTTGTACTCCATTATAATCCTGTGCATTTTTAATGTTATTAAAATAAGAATTTATCTCGGCAATATCTATACCTTGTTTTTTACACTCTTCTTTTAATTGGCTAACCGCATCTTCTTTTTGTTCTTTAAGATTGTTCGCCTTTGCCTCTTTATTACCTTTTTTATTTTTTCTGTTATTAGATTCTTCTAAATCGTTAGCATCCTTATTCTCTTTTGCACGGTCTGCATTTGTTTTAGTTGTGTTTCTATGACCTTCTTTAATTGCCTCTTCTAATTCTTCTTTATTCTTTGCTCTATCAATAGCATTAATTGCATCGTCGAATTTTCTTTGCTCTTTTGTCTTTTGTGCATTTTCTGAATAATTTTGCTTCATTTTTTGTTTTGCTTTTTCTTTTTCTTCCTCTAAATCAAATGTCTTTTCTTCCGGTTTCTTTTCTTTCGGTTTCTTTTCTTCCGGTTTCTTTTCTTCTGGTTTCTTTTCTTTCGGTTTCTTTTCTTCCGGTTTCTTTTCTTCTGGTTTCTTTTCTTCTGGTTTCTTTTCTTCTGGTTTCTTTTCTTCTGGTTTCTTTTCTTCTTTTGTTTTGTCTTTTGGTTTCTTTGCCAATTTATCTGCTTCTGTTTTACCATTTGCAAGTGCTATATCTATTTCTGCCTGAGTTGTTGATGCATTGATATTTTGAATTGCAGCAATGTATGAACTTGAATACAACGGACTATTAAAATCTAAACTTAAAGATATATAATAGTTTTTTAAATCTATAATTGCATTAATTTTTGCTGTTTGAAGATCAAAGACATTCGTAGTTGTATTTGCAACTTTCATATCTGCAAGAGGTGCGAAACCAAGAGTGGCATCGTTAGCCTTTTGATTGATTAAATCTTTCGTTCTAGATTTATCATGTCTATTCTCATCTTCATATTGAAAATATTTTTCTTTTAAAACATCATAATCGTTTCTACGTGCTTCAAACTTTTTCTTTGCATGATTTCTCCATGCTTGCATTCCTTTCTTAATTAATTTATATCCGCCATACGCTAATAAACCACCAACAGCAAACGTGCCAATTACTGAGCCAATAGCGCCAACAGAAAGAGTTGAAAACAATACTGAACCCAATATAGTTGCACCGGCTGCTGCACCGCCTACTACAAGTCCACCACAAGCAACCCAAGGAAGGTATGTTGCAACTTTATTTAAACCCATTTTATTACGTGCTTTACGATAAGCCTTTTTATAATCATCAAAGTTTTTAATTCCCAAATCAGTTATAGGTTTATCTTTACTACCCTCAGAACTATCATACGTGCGTCCAGCAGACGAAGCAGAATTTTGAATACTAATATCCAACTCTGTTTGATATTCAGAATATTTTTGTGCAAGTTGCGCATTTGTTTCAATTTCCGCACCACTTTGATCAACAGTTTTAAGTTGAGATGCAAAAACAGCAACCTCTTCTGGTCTGTGGTAAGAAGGAATTATCGCTTCTGCATAATTTGCATCAATAATAGTACTTGATGTGCGATCTCCCATTGATCTATCAATAACGCCTAAGTCAGAAAGAAAATTAAATGCAGTTTCAGTAGTATTTCCTACTCGTGTTTGCAATTTTTTTTGAAGTTCTGCAACCGACCTTGCATTTAAAAACCCTAGACCAATCGCATCTAGTGTTGATGAATTCGATAAAATATTATCAAGATATTGATTATTGACAGTGCCTGCCGACAACACTCCTTTACCAATCAAAAGATCCTGCATTTTATGACCGCCATTATCGCTTAGTAAATACGTTTTGACCATTTGACGAGAAGTAATTAAACTCGACATTTTCTTAAAACTTTCAGCATTAAGTCCACTCATATTAATTGCCATTATCATATCCCCCATAATTTAATACTTTTATTATAACATTGCATTATCTTATTTGCAATAGTTAAAAGTAAAAAAAACCGCATAAAGCGATTTTTTTTACTTTTTTATTGCTTTCCACAACAATTTTTATATTTTTTACCACTTCCACAAGGACAAGGCGAATTCCTACCTACCATTGCTGTTTTTTCAATGGTGCCTTTTCCCTGCATTGGAATAACGGGTTTTGGTCTTGCCTTTTTCTCAGGTGCATTTGCTTGATATCTAGCACTTGTAAGTATTTTGGCTACTGTTTCTCTAATACTTACAATCATATCGTCAAACATATCAAAGCCTTCCGTCTGATAAATGGTGATAGGATTTTTATTGCCATAAGCACGAAGACCTATACCTTGTCTAAGTGTTTCCATATCGTCAATATGGTCTATCCATTTTCTATCAATAACTTGTAATAAGAAATCACGTTCAACAACATCCCATTTTATTTCAGAGATACTTTCAATATCCTGAATTTTATGTTCGTATCTTGAAATTGCCATTTTAGATAATCTATCAGCAATTTCAGTTGGAGTCATTTTATTTGCTATTTCTTCTGTAATAAAATTAGTATCTTTTTCTAGTAATTGAGATTCAAGAGCATTATTAAATTCTGTAATATTTAATCCGTCATCGTCACTTATAAAAGACATATATTCACGAACAATATTGTTTACAGTATCAGTAATCATATCAAGTATTTTATCATGCATGCTTTCGCCAGATAAAATTTTATTACGTTCTCTGAATATTTCTTCTCTTTGCTTATTAAGGACATTATCAAATTCAACAACTTGACGTCTTATACTATAATTTCTACCTTCCACACGTTTTTGTGCAGTTTCCACACTACGAGAAAAGAATTTCCAGTTAATAGATGTATCTTCATCCATATTGAAAGTACTTGCCATTTTCTTTAAGCGATCTCCACCAAAAATTCTAGCAAGGTCATCATCACCCGAAATGTAAAACACACTCGAACCGGGGTCACCCTGACGACCAGCACGACCTCTAAGTTGGTTATCAATACGTCTGCTTTCATGTCTTTCAGTACCAATTATATGCAATCCGCCAAGCGCTATAACTTCATCTTTTTCTTTTTGAACTTCATCTTCAAATTTTTTAAGCAGTTCATGATAAATAGTTCTTGCTTCAAGTATTTCTTCATTATCAGTATTCGCATAAGAAATTGCAATTTCAACAATATCGTCATTAAATCCTTTTTTAACAAGTGCTTGCTTAGCCATAAACTCAGCATTACCACCTAGCATTATATCTGTACCACGTCCAGCCATATTTGTTGCAATAGTAACAGTTCCTTTTTTACCAGCACTTGCAACAATTTCAGCCTCACGCATATTGTTTTTGGCATTTAGCACATTATGAGGTATTTTACGTTTTCTAAGTTCTTTTGCAAGTTCTTCACTCTTTTCTACCGTAATAGTACCGACTAACACTGGTTGCTGTCTATTATGACAATCAACAACATCATCAATAATTGCTCTTACCTTTTGTTGATGAGATAAATAAAATACGTCATTTGCATCAATTCTTTTATTTTCTTTATTCGTGGGAATAACAACAACGTCAAGCCCATAAATATCTCTAAACTCGCCTTCTTCTGTTTTTGCAGTACCAGTCATACCAGACAATTTTTTAAAAATCTTAAAGTAATTTTGAAGAGTTATAGTTGCATAAGTTTTATCTTCATTGTTTATTTTAACATTCTCTTTTGCTTCAACAGCCTGATGTAGACCATCGGCATATCTTCTACCAACCATAACACGGCCAGTAAACTCATCAACAATTAAAACTTCATCATTGCGCACAATGTATTCATTATCTCTTTTCATTAAATAGTGTGCACGAATTGCATTGTTTATGTTGTGAATTATACCAAGATTTTCAGAATCGCTTAAATTTTCAATTCTATAAAACTTTTCAGCCTTTTCATTACCGGTTTGAGTAAGGTGAATAGTCTTTTGTTTCTCATCAATAGAATAGTCTTCCGCCTTTAAACTCTTTGCAAACGAATTTGCAATTTTATACTCGTCCGAAGATTCACCAGCAGGCCCACTAATAATTAATGGCGTTCTTGCCTCATCAATAAGGATACTATCAACCTCATCAATAATCGCAAAAGCCATACCTCTTGCCATTAAATCACTTTTTCTAGTAACCATATTATCTCGTAAATAATCAAAACCAAATTCACTATTGGTACCATAAGTTATATCGCAAGCATACGCCTTTCGTTTATCCTCAGGCATTTGACCTGAATAAATTACTCCAACAGTTAATCCCAAAAATTTATGTATTTTACCCATCCACTCAGCATCACGTTTTGCAAGGTACTCGTTAACGGTTACAATAAATACTGGCTCACCTGAAAGTGCGTTTAAATATGCAGGAAGAGTGGAAACAAGTGTTTTTCCTTCACCCGTTCTCATTTCCGCAATACGCCCTTCATGAAGAACAATACCACCCAATATCTGAACATTAAAATGACGCATATGTAAAACTCTAAACGATGCTTCTGAAACCACGGCAAACGCATCCGGAAGAATATTGTCAAGAGTTTCACCTTTAACCAATCTTTCCTTCAAAATATTTGTTTGCGACTTTAATTCATTGTCACTCATTTTTTCATAGTGCTCTTTTAATAAATTAACCTTGTCTGCAATTTTCTGCAATTTTTTAATACTTTTTTTATTGTCATAAGTTGACAACCATTTAATTAGTCCCATTATCTTCTCCAATAAGTTTATGTTTCTATTTTACACTATAAACAAGCAATTTAGCAATGCAATATATGTATTTTTTTTATACTTTACACTATTTATGCACATTTTGTGCTTTTTTATGTTCTGGTTTCACTTTAAGTATTGTTAAAACAACAATGCTAAGAGGCTTTGCTTTGCGAATAATTTTTGCAAGCGCATTTACAGTAGCACCAGTTGTAAAGACATCATCAATAATAATTACGTTTTTATTAAATAAATTTTTCTTATCAGTAAGACCAAATGCACCCTCTAAGTTTTCTTCACGTTCTTTACGTGTTAGTTCAGTCTGCGTAGGGGTTTCTTTCTCACGAACGCAAGACGTTGTGTCAATTTTTAAATCACAAAGTTTAGCAAAAACTTTTGCAATTTCTTCACTTTGGTTATAACCTCTGTCTTTCATTCTATTTACATGAAGTGGAACGGGAACAACAATCGCATTATCAATATTGAGTCCTGCATAAACCTCAGCAAGCATACGTCCAAATTTTTCGGCAACATACTTTCCATTTTCATATTTTAGATTATATACAGCCCTTATAGTAGTTGAATCAAATAGTGCAAATGCACGCGCGTAATCAAAATTAAATTCATTACCCTTGCAGTGCACACAATAACTACCATGATGTTCCATTGGCATTCCGCATTTTAAACAAACATTGCCTGTAATTTTAGGAATATTAACTTTGCACTTCTCACAAATACCAAACGTTGTATCTAAAACTTCTTGCCCACAAAACACACAACCATAACATGGAAAAAGCGCATCAGTAAAACTATTTAAAATTTCTTTTAGCAATTTCATAATGGTTCTCCTAATGCTCTTATTATACATGACAAAATAGTCAAAAATCAAATGATTATTGCCAAAACATTTCACTAAACTTTTAAGTTTTGTTCTTACAAACTAAAAAGAATAGAAACAAATTGTTTCTATTCTTTTTTATCATCACCCGCTAGCGTAGTTTTTATAAGTTCCTTAATTTTATCTTGCGAATTTAAAAGTGGAGATATTGATTCATTATTATTCAAAGTGTTTATAACTAGCGCTATAAACCTTGTTAAATCCACCTCTAAAAACCAAGGTTTTTGTTTTAGTTCTGGATTTAAATAACTGAGATTCGTTGAATATACTTTTTTTATTATTCCATTTTTGTATGCTTCATCAAACCTTTCAAGACCCTCATTAAACAACGCAAAACTTGCAATGACATTTACCTCTTTTGCACCACGTTCTTTAAGTTCTCTTGCAACATCTAATACACTTTCGCCAGACGCAATCATATCATCAACAATAACAGCAGACATATCTTTTACGTTTCTTCCCGTGTAAACATGCTCAACTATCGGATTTTTACCATTGATTATAACAGAATAATCTCTGCGTTTGTAAAACATTCCGACATCAAGTCCTAACATGTTCGCGTAATATATTGCTCTTCCCATTGCACCGGTATCAGGACTTATTACAAGCATTTTATCTTTATTAATCATTTTAATTTCGTTTTTTACAAATTTTTTAAGAATAGGATATGTAGGATATATTGAGTCAAACGAACCTTGCGGTATGGCATTTTGAATATTGGGGTCATGCGCATCAAATGTAATAATATTATGTACTCCTAGATTCTGCAATTCTTGAAGCGCAAGCGCACAATCAAGGGATTCTCTTCCAGAACGTTTATGTTGCCTTGACGCATACAATAACGGCATAATAACGGTTATTCTACGTGCTTTACCCGCAACTGCGCAA
Organism: Clostridia bacterium; assembly: GCA_036649955.1. GTDB lineage: Bacteria > Bacillota > Clostridia > Christensenellales > UBA1242 > JAVWAR01. The sequence continues at coordinate 8,285 of JAVWAR010000025.1, forward strand.
ACTGCTCTTTTTAAATCTTGAAAATGGTCATCCGGACTCATATGATTGACATTACCAAACATATTATATGAACAACTATGATTAGAAATATCACATAATATAAACAAATCTTTATTGCGAACTGAATCATTTATTTTCAGTTTTGCCTCACCATTTGAAAAACGCACTTGGCTAACCGATACAATAAATGAGTTTTTCTCATCTCTAAGTTCATCAATATAATCATCAATTTTTTTCGCTTTATCAGCAAAATTTTCCAAACTAAGTATCGCTAAATCAGATAAAATATTATTACTCATATCTTTTTCCTTCGCATTTTATTTAGTTAATTATTTACTAATTTAATAATAACCTGTTTACATTAAAAAGTCAATGCAAGAAGCACTGACTTTTTAAATAAAATATTCTTAATATTGAATTTTATTTTAATAATTTTCTTTTCTAACTTCGAAATAACTTTGTGGATGACTACATACTGGACAAATTTCAGGTGCCTTTTTGCCAATAACTAAGTGACCGCAATTTCGACATTCCCACATTGTTTGCTCAGACTTAGCAAATACAGATTGCATATCAACATTTTTAAGCAATTTTTTATAACGTTCTTCATGTGTTTTCTCAATAGCAGCAACGCCTCTAAATCTTATAGCCAATTCTTTAAATCCTTCTTTTTCAGCATCAATGGCAAATCTTTCATACATGTCTGTCCATTCATAATATTCGCCATCAGCAGCGGCTTTAAGGTTTTCAGCAGTATTTCCGATTCCTTGAAGTTCTTTAAACCATAGTTTTGCATGTTCTTTTTCATTTTCTGCTGTTTTTGTAAATATTTCAGAAATTTGTTCATATCCTTCTTTTTTTGCAACACTTGCAAAATAAGTATACTTGTTTCTGGCTTGACTTTCACCTGCGAAAGCATCCTTTAAGTTTTGTTCTGTTTTTGTTCCTTTTAATTCCATAATTTTTTCTCCTTGTTTTTTATTTTGTAATTTTTCAATTAGTTTTTTTACCGATTCTTTTGGAAAATCCTCGGCTGTTTCAGTCGCCAAAATGTGTTTAAGGAATTCAATTCCATTATCACTTTGTGGTAACATATAACCTGATTCACGCATAATATCTTCTGCCATAATATGATTTGATAGTCTTAATGCTTCAAAAAACTTTTTCGTAAGTTCGTCATTACTTTTCAATAAAATATTTTCAGCAATTTTTTCTTGCATAACTTTATTTTTTGATATTCTTGATAAAGCATTAATTACTTTTGGTGTTTTAACTTGTTGCTCTGGCATCTCGTCTGGTACCATTGATATAGCATGTGAAGGACATGATTTTGCACACATGCCACAACCATTACATTTTGTCCAATCAATTTGTCCCGTTTCTGTATCTGTTGCATGTGTTGGGCAAACATATAAACATAAACAATCTTTTGTACATAATTTTATATTTCTAACTGCATACATGTTTATACCCTCCCTACTTCATGAATTTTAAATCTTGGCACTTTACAAATAGGACAAATTTCAGGAGCCTCATCACCAATATAAATAAATCCACATATCTCACAAACAAATATCTTGGTGTTTTTTAAAAATGTTACGCCTTCTTTTTTATATCTGTTAATTAAAATATCAACAATTTTAGAAACTTTTTCGCTCCAAGTAAGAATTCTAAGTGCACCTCTATCTTCGTCTGCACGTGCAATATCGAAAGCACTTGGAAAATATTTTTGAAGATCTGTATTTAATCTGTTTGAAACATCTTCAATGCTTGATTCTTTAACTTTTTCACTATTTTGTTTATAATAATTTGCTATCTCATTAAACAAATTCATCTCTTCAATTTTATATTGCTTTTCACAACCTTTTGCAAGATTAGTACATAAAACATTTAGTTCCGCATTTGTTAATTCTTTATTTGCCTCTGTTTTATCTTGCGTGATGACTTTATCAACTTTATCTTTTTTTTTAATGTTAACAGTATTTTTATTTGTATTATTAGGTTCTATTATCTCATTAAAAGCACTCTTTGGCGCACCACAAAGTGGGCATACCCAAGAGTCTGGTAAATCTTTAAACTTTACCCCTTCTTTTTGTTCATCATACACATATTTGCATATTGAACAAACATATTTCTTCATAAAAACCTCCTTCATTTTTTAATATTATTTCTAAAATTAATTAACTTTGTTATTACATTCACTACATATATAGTTGATATTAAGTTGATAATTAATAACCCTTGAAACGTTTTTTGAAATAATATCAGTAATACCATCTATTTTTATATCATAAACTTTTCCACATTTGCAACACTGCTTATGGCAATGAGGAATATTGCTTTTGTCAAACCTTGCAGGTTCTCCTAAAAGTTCTATTTTACCAATATCGCCATTTTGAACCATAAGACCTAAATTACGGTAAACAGTTCCAAATGCAATTAATGGTATGCTGATTTTAGCATGTAAAAATATCTCTTGTGCAGTTAAGTGTTCTGATGAATTCATAATAATATCATAAATAATTTTACGTTGCCTTGTCATACTTCGCCTCCTATGATATTAGGAATAGTTCCTAATATCATATTAACTTAATTAAAAAGTATTGTCAAATATTTAAAGTAACATTTAATAAAAATTAAGTA
>JAVWAR010000026.1:0-10368 GCA_036649955.1 Clostridia bacterium
TAGGAACTTCGTTTTGTTCGCTTGCATTGTCTACTATTGTCGAATTTGTAGGAACTTCACTTTGTTCGCTTGCATTGTCTACTATTGTCGAATTAGTAGGAACTTCGTTTTGTTCGCTTGCATTGTCTACTATTGTCGAATTAGTAGGAACTTCGTTTTGTTCGCCTGCTATATAATCATCAATTATATCATAATCGTCAATATTTTCATTTAATTGAGTGCCACTTTTGACGTCATTTAAGGTATGTTCAGTACCCTCATTTTCTTCGCCATCAACTGGCTTGTTTAAAGAAATGCCCTCAATTCTCTGCGCGTTTTCAGGACTATTATTAAGACTTTCGACTTCGCCATCAATGCAGTTTTCAATCAGCGAATTATCAGTTTTACAATCGCCATTACAACTTTCATCAATAGAGAAATTATGTTCGATGACAACCTCGCCACTCGTATAAACCTTTTCAATACTTCCTTCTTTTTCGGTTTCTTGAAACGTATGCGGTATAAAATTATAAGTTTCTTTTTCAAAAACATTATTATTTATATCAGGTAAAACACTATCATTTCCCAATTTATTATCAATAATGTTGACATTTTCAGCACTATTTAACAAATTCTCATCAATAATTGCAGAATTTTCATCAGCAATTAATTTTTCAATTTCACTGATTTTTTCTTGAATATCAGTAGAAACTTCACTTTTAATTTTACCAAATTCCTGCATAAGTTCATCAAGTTTTAAATTTTTCATACTTTCACCTCCATTGTTATTTTTTTTGCTTGGAAGAGTTATTATTCCAAGAACTACAAACACAGAACAAATACCTGTCATAATTTCTATAACAATATTTGGGTCAATTTCAAACCCAAAGTACTTTGATAAAGCAGTTACTATAAGCATAATAGCACTGACAAGACTTATATAAAAATTGTAAGATTTAAACTTGTTCATTTCGTTTCCTCCCATTTAATTACAGGGCAATAAGGTAAGGCGCAAAACCATAGGTTATTCAGCGCGCCTTATCTGCCTGTAATAAATATCAGTAAAATACCTTCCCAAAACTTTTGCATATAACGGGTTATTAGCAAGTTCCTTCAATGCTTCCGTTCGGGTTTTTTTATTAAGATATGAATCTAAGTAAGCGAATTTTTCATCCATAGCAAGTTCTTCAATTTTAGTCATTGCGCCCTTATTTACTTGTTCGCCATACTTGTTTTTAAGTTCAATATCTTTTGCTTTTTCGTCATAGGTTTCTTGCTTGCGTTTAAGAGCATTTGATGCCTCATCTGATTCAACTTTATTGTTAAACTCCAAAACTTCCTTTTTCTTTTTGTCAAGTTCAGCCATTTTATTTGTAAGAAGTTCCTGTTGTTTTATAGCCTTTTCTATTTCAAGTTCCTTGATAGACTTTGCAAGAACGTTTTCTATTTCAGCAGATTCTTGTTCCAATTTTAGAAGTGAATTTTCAAGTTCGGTTTTTGTTTCAGTTAAGGCTTTAACCTTATCATTTTCAACGCCCTCTAAACTTTTGATTATTATTGAAGAACGAGCAAGACCACGTTTAAGCGCTTCCGCAGAAAGTTTTTCAGAAGCATTATCATAAGCATTATTAAGACTTGTAATTTTATCATTTGATAATCTTTCTGCTGTGCTTTTTAATTGGATATTGCTTTCTTTATTCATTTTAGCATTATCCCTTTCCGTGCTTTCTTTTTTGCCATATTGAGCATCTAGTAAATCTCTAACTTCTTTTTCAATATCATCTTTTGTCGTTGTAATTTCGTCAAGTTTTTTATATTCAGGCAAAGTTTTATCTTCGCTTGATATACCAAACTTTTTATTTATTTTATCAATTTCACCTTGAAGGTCAACAGAATCATCTTTTACATAATCTGTATATTTTTCTTCATCAGAAATATCAGTAAATTTTCTTGCCACAATTTCCTCCTTATTTGGGTTTTTAGTTATTTTTGCATGTTTTTGCATGCTTTTTAACTTGTTTCTTGTATTAATTGCAGATTATTCAATTATAGTTTTATTATCAAAAAATATATCCGTACCTTTAACTTTTATCATTTTGGTATCAGTAATTAGTAAATCATCTGCGGAAATGGTTGTCTTTGATGGTGTAATTTTAACTCGCTTTCCAAGACGTTGTGCCTTTTTAAAGCATATAACACCCTCATCATAATAAGGCAAAATGTATCTGTTGTTTTCTTTTTCAAAATATGGAGATAAATATCTTTCTTTACCAAGGTTTACTATTACAAAATCTATCATACATTTGTTCCTTCTATTACTAAATAAAATCGCCTATTGAGATTAGATTGATATTGGTCATAACTATAATACATCTTAGAATAAACTTTTACACGAGTATCTACTGGCGCATTAACATTTGTTAAATAACAAACATTTTCGCAAAGCCTCATATGCATGGCTGGTCTTTCAAGAGATTTATAAAGCAAAATTGCATTATTGCCCAAAATTATTAATTCATCAATATCACTAGCGGGCGAAAACATTGAAATATTTAAAATTGACATATTTATGAATGGTTCTTTGTCTGAATAGTTCATTGTTCTTCCAAAAAGGATAAAGTTATCTTGAATATTTATATGCATATAATAGGTATCATTTTCAGAATAAAATTTATAATCAAAAAAACCTATTGGGCTATTTCTATTAATCTGAAAAACTTTTGGCGTCAAATATGGTATAAAGAAATAGTTTTTCATCATGACAACTGCCATGTTTGCAATCAGCCCATAACCCTTTTTAATCAAAGGCATAACTTTATTAAACCCACGCCCTGCAACCTGATTATATCTAACCGTCATATTATCATCGGCATCAATCATTACACATTGAACATGGTTTGTGGTATCTGTCGAATAAGAACTTTCGCCAAAGCAAATGAACCCATAATCTTGATACTTATCACTTTTACAACCGCCAATAAATGCAACGTTATCTATTTTAGGTATTTCAGTAATTGAGTCAAAAAAGTAATTCCCGTCTGCATGTTTTTTGCATCTAACAATTTTCATAACGCCATTTGAGCCCAATTTTGACTTACCAATAAACCCAATTCTAAATTCCTGCATAGTTGTAAAATATGTATGAATGATATCTATTTGAAGAAAATCAATCTCTTTATTGGGAGTTGACGCATCAACTCTATCAATATCAAACCCACTAAACTCTTTGTCATTATATAACTCGTCAATGGCAATTATTTTCTTTTCATACTTGTCATTTATAAGTTCATATAAATCAAAATACAATTTGCCGTACTTGTCACCCTTCATGAATATTATGAAATTATCAAAAAAGAAAGTTTTAATAACAGAACTCGGGTCGCATAAACTAGAATTTAAACGAATAAATTCTTGATTTTCTTCTTTGAAAACAATAATTTTCTTGCCAACAAAAAACATAATTTTTGTTTGACACGTGGATACTATTCTTTTGGTTGCAAGTTTTTCAACGCCCTCAAAAGGTTCATAACAAAAGTCGCTAATCATTGTGGCTTCCTTGTTAATCGTAAAGTCATAAGTCTTCATGTCATCGCTGTAATCTCTTACAGAATCAACTGTATCACATTCAAATCTAAGATGAATTTTGCTACCCATTCTAACAAATGCGTTTTCCGCTTCAAGTTTTAAGCCCTGCAATTTATGCAATGGTTTTCTAAACACTGCCTTACCGTTGTAAACCAGCACAATTTCATGTACTTTAAAATCTTTATCAAATGTATCTGGCATTAAAGAAAATGTAAGTTTTTTTAATTTTGCATCATAAGTTGGCACAATGGGTTTTTTATAATTAAAAACTTTTAGCGGTCTATGCACAGGTTTTGAGCCTGCGCCACATGGTCTTAAATCATCGGCATCAGCGACTTCAAATTTATTTAAATCACCACCGCCTGAAATACAACCAAGTAAGCCTCTCAACATTTCGTTGTCACCAGCCACAAAGTCAAATGACGTATTCTCTTTAACTTCTTTCAGTTTAATAGTCACAAGAATTTCCAAATCTTCATTAACAGCCTTAATAAAAGGTATGTCCGTTGAATAGATAAACTGCGAATAAACATATGCTTCATGGGTCGCATTGTCTATGCTTTCCATAAACCCAAAAGACCTAAACGTAACAGAATCAGTCACTGGAATACAAACTTTTAAAGTTGCAAACACCTCACCCTTAGAAACGTCAAAGTTGTAGTCTGTAAGAATAAGCGGATAACTTATTGTAGCCTCAGTAACTTTAAACAAATCATCAGTTGTAGATGAATTTACACAAACGGCAACGGCGGATGAAGTAGAAAAATACATATTTTTTGTAAATTCTTGTAAAAGAAATGACTTTTTATAAACGCTCTTAAACATATTATTGTAAAGCGTGATATCTTCTTTGCCATGACGTTTAATAATGGCAGTATTGTGAATTTTCATTTTACCCAACCCCCTGCAACAATATAATGTTTAATTTCAAGAACCGGGTTATCATGTTTAATAAGGTTCATAGGCGCAAAAGCAATTTGCGTTCCGTCAGCATTTTCAGCAACAATAGCAAGTTTGCCATACGAGTATTTTGAAGTTCTAACATGAAAGAAACCCGTACCAGAGAAACCAATTTCAAAAGGAATAGTATGCGTATTGTCTTTGCTAAAAATTGAACCATAGACTTTACCATTTTGAATAAATGCAATAAAAGCAGAAACAATATTGCCATCATGATAGCCTGTTGCGTCAAAATCTGTAACATTTTTTTCAAAAAGGAATGAACCAACTTCGGCTTCGTTGTAGTATGGAGTATTAGGTTTTCGATTATCGTAAAGAATATAAACAAGTTCGTGCAAATCATTAAGTCTAAAAAGACAAGGAAAGACGTCACCACTCCAAGCCAAAGCAACTCTACGAGTAGGAAACCAAGTAAATAATTCAGAGAAATGTTTTACTTTAATATCCGTAGGAAGAGTTAAAAAATCAGCCTGATTAATAGAACCAAAATGTTGAAGCATTACGACTGCCTTGTTGCCGTATTCCTCATAGTGAATGCAAGACGGCAAGTTAACTTTATTGATAAAGCCACTAAGTTCGACATCTACAATGTTAAGATACGGCGGAGCAATTCGGTCATTAAGATAAACGGTAGTAATATCAATAGAAACATTAATTTCGCTTAAATCATCTGGAAGAAAAGTAAACTTATAATCGTAAGTATACCTTTCCTTAGCAGTAAAATCTCCGTTTTTATCTTTGTCAAAAACGAAAGAATAAACAATTTTGTCATTAAATTTAACATCACAATTAAAGACACAAGGTTCTGAAAAAGTCGCACCGAAAGAAATAACAGCATTAATAGTACCAATTTTATAAGGTTTAATAGTAAAAATGCGTCTTTGGTTTAAGCCTTTAAGAAGAATGACTTTTACGCCACCAAGAGTAAATAAAACTGAATTAGGTTTAAGTTCATCACGTTCAATTTTGCTTCGTTCATGAAGATATTTCTCAATATCTGTAACCTTGTTGTAAGCGATTGTTCCATAATTCATAGTGCAGTTTCCTTAACAAAAAATGATAAAAGTGGTGAAGAAATATTAGGGTTTAGAGAAGTTGAAACAAATTCAAAACCAAAGCGCTTGCCCGTAATGCAAACCAACGCAGAACTAACACCGGAAGAACCTTTAAGAAAAACGACTTGTGATTCAGATTCGGAATTAATAATTATCTTAATATCTTCGCTAGTGCAAACAGAAATTGACCTTAGTGTTTTCAACTTGTTAGGTTCAGATAAATCAGTAAATGGCGAGCGCCATTTTTTAACAAGCGGAACACTATTATAACAACCAGTGTTGTTAATTTCAAGAATTTCGCTAGTGTTATTTTCAGTCTTTGCAAGACAAAATGAAACGGAATAATCATCACTATTTATTTGTAAAATATCTAAAATTTCGGTATGTTTAATGATATTAAATTCCATGGTTTCTGTATCAATAACTATCAAAACGTCAGTTTTGACGTCATTATTGAGTTCAAAACTCTTAATTTTGCAGGAAATGTAATACTTGCCATTGCTGTAACTACTCTTTGCAAAGCACCTATCAGCAACATCAATAATCTCACTTATTTCGGGCAAAACCGAACGCGAAGATAACCCATCAAAAACATAAAAACCATCGTCACTTAAAAACAAAATTTTGTTTCCGCAAAGCGTTATTGTCTTGTCATAAAGTTTGCCTGATGACACAAATAATTGAGCAACTGAATAAGAGGTTTGTTCGGCAAACGCAGTAATTCTACTTATGCCATACTCTCTAAATACAAACAAGTAATCAAGAAATGATATTACTTTAAGTAGCCTACCTCGCTCGTCAAGCATTTCTATAAAACCCGCTTCTGAAAGAGATAAGGTCCAGTTTGTTGGGTTGAAATCATCTGAAAACCATACTGATGATGCCTCACCAGAAACCGTTGCAAAAAGACGTTCATAGTGTATTGCCATACTTGTAATTTTTGGAGCATCAACCACAGCAGTTATTGTTTCGTCATCAACTATTACCATATTGTCGGTAGGACTTGTAAGAACAAGTACATCACGCGATAAATATCTATAACACAAACATGACGGAACTGATGTAAAATAAATTTTATCAGTTATGGGTTTTACTTGTCTGTCGCCCTTAACTTTAAAATAGAATAATCTAAATTCATTTGTAATAAAAACTATCCTATCATCACGAATATTTTGTATTGGGTCAAACCTTCTGTAAAACCACATTTTTACTGCGTTAGTTATTGAGTGTGGATAAGTATGTGTACCAATTTCAGCAAGTTCACTATATATTGGTGCAAAACCAAGTGAACGAGTAAGCGCACCCTTTGAGTAATCAAAATTTGAAACGTCATAGGCATATTTTATTGGTAAAACGTTTTCACTTCGTTCCCTAGATAACCCCTTTTCAAATGACGCAATATAAATGTTTCGCTTTCTAGCAGGCACAATGTAATTTTTCATTTTATGCCCACCCCCTAAACCTCACATTTTTTTCACGAATTGTGTTTTTTGCAGAATCAATTAAATCTTTATATTTGTTTTCGTAACAAATAGATTCTTCTGTTAAAACCTTAGTCAAACAATATAATGCGCAAACACCAAATGTTAAAATATCAATAGACACACGAATATCGCAAGAAATTTCGTCCGCAAGCGAAGACACCGAAGGCGACTCTGCAAGATAATAGATGATACATGTTCTGTTTTTGTGAGAAGACGCATAAACATTTGAGCCAGAAACAATAAAGTCATACCTGTTGTCAAGGACGTCAGTCAATCTTAAAACGTCATAGCAAACATGCGTTAAATTTTTCAAACTGAAAGTAGACTCAGCGTTAAGTGAGATGATTTCCTTTTGTCTAAGCGGGAAGTTGTATCTTGAAATCTCTCTCAACTTGCTAGAAACAAAAGCAATTATAGTTTTCATTTTATCGGAAGGCACAAAAGTATTGGGCGAAGTTTTAAAAGATTCAACCTCAGTTAAAATATCGCTAAGCCCCAGTACTTGTCCCACGTTTTTAATAACATCGTAAACAAACATTTTATTCTCCTATATAATTAACTGATTAAATCAATCATGTCTTTATTTGAAAGTTCACTTGAAGTATGCGAGGCAATGCCAAGCAGATAGTTAAGTTTTAAAGATGCGTCATCAGAAATTCGTTCATCTTCGCATTTTTGAAGTTTAAGGTTGTGCTCATCAATTTGTTTAAAAAGCAAATTCATATATTCCCGCCTAGATTGCCTAACTTTAAGAATAAGCGAAGGGTTAATTTCATCTTTGTTAAGACTAAAAACCACTTGATTATTGTGAAGTATTAGGAACTTGTTGTCCGTGCGTGAAAACATCAATTTGTAAAGCGGGTCAATTTCTAAAAGCCTGCGTCCCAAAAAATAAATATCATTTACTTCAAGTAATTCTTCCATTTTCATATAAACTCCTAAGATTAAGACTCAGTAATATTAGTAATTTTTGCTTGTCCAGCAGGCTTGTTGCAAATCATATCAGCATACTTAACAAGTGTAGCGGAATAAGTAGGTTTGTTAGGAGTCTGTTTAATAACTCTACCATCTTCACCTTCAAGCCATTTCCAATCGCATAACTGATGAAGATTAAATTCATTGGTATTAAGTAAATACATAGTTCCGTCATCAACAAATCTATCGCTAACAAGAGGAATTCCGTTGTAAGAAATTGCTTTGTAACCACCAGCAAGGTCAAGAACGTCAACGTTACTTCTGTAAGAAGCAAGATAAGTTTGGTAATTACGTTTAACCCCGGCAGAGCAAACAATGAAGTCAACTTTGCTGTCGGCATCTTGTTCAAGAGCATCAATAGCAGTTTGGATAACCACATCAGAAATGTTGGTAGAGCCAGCGCTAAGAGATTTCATATAAGGAATCATCCAGCCATAATCACTGCGATTAATACCATAAAGCGAGCCAGTATTAGAGAAAATAGCACCAAGACCAGTAATTTCTTTGCCAAAACTGCCTTGCATAGTGATAAATTTATCTTTAATGCAATCAGCGGTTAAAGAAGCGCCAGCAATGTGGATGGTTTTAGTTGCTCTGTTAATAGAAGTAATGCGTTTAGTAATAAAACCAGTAGCATTGCCGTTGGTATCAACAATGTCAATAACCATGCCTTCCATTAAATTTTTAACATTATCAACAACAATGTCAGTAGTCGTGTTAGACACAATTTTAGCAAGTTTGCCCGAACCATCAGAGTAAAGCATACGACCGAAGTTGTAACTGCTAGCGCGAACAAGTCCTTCCATTTCGGCATTAAGTAAATTTACAAAAGCACCAGCAGAAGAAGAAGACGCACGAATAGCCTTGTCAGAAAGTTCAATTTTACCATAAAGGTTTTTAAGAGTAAGAACAAATTTAGCATAGTTGTTGCCACCAGCGGTAGGAAGATCAGAGTCCTCAGCGCCAGCACCGACACCGCCGTTAAGACCATAAGGTGCAAGTTTAATAATATCTTTGCCCCAAACATCGCTAGAAGTTTGTTTAATTCTAGCAAGTAAAGGGTTTATAGAAGTGTTTAATTGTTCTGAAACAACGCCAAGATAAACATTTTTAAGAGCGTTGTCAGCAGTAGAAAGTGTAACCATAATTACTCCTTAATTATTTTTTTTGAGATATTGAGCAAAATAAGGCATAATTTCAATAAAGAACCAGTCATTTTGCAGATTTGTACTAAGAGGTGATGAAGTTATCAAATAAATTTTTCTGATAATTAAATGACCATTTTAATTTATATCACTCAACTTTTCAGAAAGCATTTTAATAAATGTCTTTCAAATTTTCAGAAAGCATTTTAATAAAACATTTTCAAAAATTCAGAAATTATTTACATAAATTTTATTTAAACATTTTTTCAAATAAGTAACCAGCCTCACTGATACTTTTTGGTAAACGTTGAGATGAAGCAGATAGTACGTTTGCTTCGCCACTGATAACTTTTGGAATAGGTTTAAACCTTAGTGTTTTAAGATAAGTGTTGATGACAAGATCTTTAATGCGTTCATCCTCACTAACTTCTGTAATAAAGTTGTTGTCACTAAGTAAGTCCGCAGGTGCTTTATAGTCTTTCCCTTTAAGTAAAAGTGACGCTAATTCAAAAGGACTATCGGTTTTTAAAAGACCAATATTTTCTTTGATGATATTGTTAATTTCGTCACGTTTCTGATTAAGTTCCAGATGCTCATTAAAGAACTTGTCCGCATTTTCGCTGTTAATTAAAGTTTCATAATCAAGACCATTTATATCAACTCTATTATTGTTTTCATTTATTATTTGATTATCTGTCTTTTTTTGAAGCGATGATATTTCAGCAGTAAGTTCAGCAATTTTTTGACTTTTTCTTGTGAACTCGGCTTCAAGTTGAATATATGAGTCATAAAGACTTGTTGCGTCTTTAAACTTTCCAAGATTAGAAGAGCCTTTGTCGCTAGCATCAACGTTTTTAACAGTTGATGACGAAATATTATGGTCATCAAAAGTTTTTTCACTATTTTCAATAATGGCATTTGCATCTTTATTTTCAAAAATAACAGAATGACTTGCATCATTATTGATTAAAGTATTGCGTTCTGCATTGCCGACAATTTGGGGTTGTTCTTCCATAAATTTTACTCCTTAAATTAATATATAGTTGTTTGCTTAAAATAAATTATAGATAACTTTTTATAAAATAGTTTAAATAAGCGCAATAATTGCATGTTTTTAAACAATAATTCATGTATTTTGCATGTTTTCAAACAATAATTCATGTATTTTGCATGTTTTTTATAATT
>JAVWAR010000027.1:0-9896 GCA_036649955.1 Clostridia bacterium
CAAAATCATTACTTTATGCTATTAATGGTGGAGTTGATGAAGTTAGTGGTAAAGTTGTAATTAACGGAACTGAACCTATTAGAAGTGAAATTTTGTCTTATGAAGAAGTTAAAAAAGCATATGATAAAATGTTGGAAAAAGTGGCAAACGTATATGTTGATGCTATGAATGTAATTCATTTCATGCATGATAAATATGCTTATGAAGCAAGTCAAATGGCTCTTCATGATACATGCGTTGAAAGGCTTATGGCTTTTGGCATGGCAGGGCTTTCAGTTGCATGTGATTCTTTATCTGCAATAAAATATGCACAAGTAAAACCAATAAGAAACGAAAAAGGTATTGCCGTTGATTTTGAAATTTCAGGAGAATACCCTTGTTTTGGTAATGATGATAAGCGAGTTGACGACATTGCAATTATGATTGTTAAAAAAGTGATAACTGAACTTAGAAAGCATCCTTTATATAAAAATGCAAAACATACATTAAGTGCCTTAACTATTACAAGCAATGTTATGTATGGGAAAAAGACAGGCTCGACTCCTGATGGTAGGCATGCTGGTGAACCTTTTGCACCTGGTGCAAACCCTATGCATGGAAGAGATAAAAATGGTGCACTTGCATCACTTAACTCTGTTGCAAAATTGCCATATTGTGGAACATGTGAAGATGGAATTTCAAATACATTTTCAATAGTTCCAACTGCTCTTGGCAAGTCAAGAAATGAACAAATCACAAATCTTACAAGCATTTTGGATGGTTACTTTATTCAAGGTGCTCATCATCTAAATGTAAATGTTCTTAATAGAGAACTTTTAATTGATGCAATGAATAATCCTGAAAAATATCCAACACTTACTATTAGGGTTTCTGGTTATGCAGTAAACTTTAATAAATTGAGTATAGAACATAAAAAAGAAGTAATTGCAAGGACTTTTCATGAAAGAATTTAAAACTATTGGGAAGATAAGCAGTATTGAAACTCTTGGACTAGTAGATGGACCAGGAGTTAGATTTGTTGTCTTTATGCAGGGTTGCAACATGCGTTGCATATATTGCCATAATCCTGAAACATGGGAAAAGAGTGAGGGTGCTATTAATCTTACGGCACAGGAATTAGTTGAAAAAGTTATTAGATATAAACCGTATTTTATTAATGGTGGAGGTGTTACTTTTTCTGGTGGTGAGCCATTGCTTCAATGTGAATTTATTGAAGAATGTATTATTCTTCTAAAAGAACAGGGTATTCATACGTGTATTGATACTGCTGGATATGCTGATAATTATATGCAGGTTCTTAAAATGGTTGATCTTGTAATTTTAGATATAAAAGCAACAGATTCACAAATGTATACGCAAATAACTGGCAAGCAAATTGATAAATCAATTAAATTTATAAATGATTGTAATAAATTAAATAAAAAAATGTGGCTAAGACAAGTGATTGTTCCTAACGTAAATGATACAGTTCAAAATATGTATAACTTATACGAATTTATAAAAAACATTAAAAACGTTGAAAGAGTGGAGTTGCTTGGATTTTCTCAGGTAGGCGCTCAAAAATATAGCGAACTTAAAATAAATTACAAACTTAAAGATACGCAAGAAATGAATGAAAAAAATTTGCAAGTATTGCAATGTGCTATAAATGAACTTATAAAAAAAGGAGGCAATTAGTCTCCTTTTATTGTTTATGAAAAGAATCCGGTTATAGTTAAGAATGTCACTCCTGGTCCGCTACTAGAAGCAGGTGGTACTATTATTTCAGGACCACTACCTGATGGTATTGTTAAAAGATGTGTCGAACTATTATATGAATAATCTGAACTATTAAGTGTTGTTGTAATTCCAAGCATTGTAAGTGTTATAGTCGAAATATTAAATGTTGATGGAAGTGTATCTGTAACTGCTTGTATATTTGCTTCAAGATTTCCAAGGTTAGAAAGCGTAATCATATAATTAAATATCTCGCCTGGAATTAATTCTGTATTGCTTGCAACTTTTGAAATTATAACATTTGCATAAGTTTGTGCTGTAATTGTTTCGCAATCGCTATCAGTTACGGTCACTCCTGGACAAGAACCACCATGAGCCGTTACGGTCACTGTATTCGTAATTGATGTAGAACATTCTGCTAAATTACTAACAGAGGCTACATATGTAAGCAATACGGCTTCGTCAGGTGCAAGTGATCCAGTAAGTGTGAACTTTAATGGCGATGTTGATGATGGTGTGATTACTGTTAAATTATTGTTTTTAAATAACGTTGAAGAGCAATCAAGATATGTTAAACAATCACCACAGCCAAGGTCATCACTAACAACTACATTGTTTAGTACGCCTGAACCTGTATTTCTTATAATTACTTGATATGTAACATTTTCACCTGTTACATAACCGCATATTAAAGCAGTTTTAGTAATTGATATAGAAAACTCGTCAAGTAGTGTAACTACTGCGATATTAGATGTGTTAGTTTCAGGTGTACGTGCACCGTCATATATAAATTTTACTTTTGCATCGTTTTGAATTTGTGTAGACATAATTTCCTCCTTATTATATTTATGTATTGTATGCGAGGAATATTAATTATGTTAAATTATCAAAAAAAGACGTTTCCGCCTTTCTTTATTTATATATTTTGTTTTCATTTTTTTCATGAGTATCATACCAAACTTGTGCAAAGAATGGAATGTGTTTTGCTAGTTCGTCATAGTTCCAAGGTGCGGGTTGACAGCAGTCTGGGCACCAGTGTCCGGCTTTTAAAATAGTGAAAGGCGAAGCCATAAATTCATGACCGCTATGACAACTCCATTTTAATGGAGTCCACAAATCGCCGGTTTTCATTGATGTAGATAGACATTTTCCGCCCCTAAAACTTGCTGCTGATTGCATATCTTTTATATCGAGAGAATCGTCAGATTTGCTTTCATCATAACCATGACTGAGCAATAAGTTGTTTTCACAAACTTTGGTTATATCTTTCAAATTTTTATAATCAATTTTTCCATTGGGTGTTTCACCTTCACATAGAAGTGGAAAGTCTTTCCAATCGGTTGGCATATTGTCGTATTTGTCTACACTACCGAAAGCAGCATCAATCCTATTATATTGTCCTGTTTTTCTCCAATGTGCCGGTGCATTGCGTGACCTTAATACTTTGCCAACAATATATGTTTTTATAAAATATTTAGATAATAAAACACCAAGTTTAATTATAAAATTAATTTTATTCATGTGTTTCCAATAATCAGTGAAAGATTGCGTTCTAAAATGCAAATATTCTTCTAACTTATCACTATCATAGAACCACATGCAATGGAAATTTCTTGTAGCGCACCATTGTGGCATAAACACCTGCTTTGCATGTGCATGCATAATTGCAAAACCTGCGTCATAAGTTTCATAGCATGTTACCCTGCATGATTCACCGCCACCAATATTATATATATTATTCCAAAATGATGATGGAAGAGTGTCGTTTATAATTTTTTCGCATAAATTTTTAATACATACTCCTGAATCATATGCTGTAACCCATTCGATTGGTGTATTGTACGGATTATGGAAAATTAAACCATCTTCAAAATTGTTTTTTAATAAATTATCATGCAAAATTCCTGTTTGTCTTAAAACAGTAAAGTGAGGTGCCGGATTATCAAGGACATATCTTTCTGCTCGCAATTTCGACATTGCATAATAATCATAGGCTGATGGAAGAAGTGGGTCACCAACACGACCCCATGCGTGTTTGTAATCTCGATTTCCATAAATTGCCACAGTACCAATTACAATGTAATATTTTGTATCTTTGTTTTTGCTCGCATTTAACGCATCCGTAAGATTTTTTGTTCCATTAAAGTTCACTTTATATGCAAGTTCGGGATTATAATCTGCTTTTGGAGGAATAAGTGCGGCGCAGTGTACAATGATATCACTATTTTCTATACAATATACACAATCTTCATAGTTAACTATGTCACCAAACTTAACTTCAATTCTAAAAGGATATTGCTTATCTAGTTTTTTGGCAAGTTTCATGTTCTTTTTTGATTTTTGCATAAGTAGCAAAATTTTAACATCAAGTTCTGTAACTTTCGCTAGCACTTGACTACCCATAGAGCCTGACGCTCCTGTTATAAATATTTTTTTCATATATTCTCTTTTATTCTTTTCTCATTTCGACTATTTTTAATGTTTTGTCTTTAAGAATTTTATTGCTTAATTCGACGCTATCTTTTATTGCTAAATTTATATCATCTTCTGATGCTGTTAGAAGTTTAGAAATTTCTGGTTCTATAAACGCATTTCGTGTCATAATTTCATCTAATAATTCATAATTTAATCCAGTTTCTTTTCCTAGTTTAGTTGCTTGTTTTGCTTGTTTTTTAGAAAAACACTTAAACATAAATTTTGGTATTGTTATAAAAGGCTTCGGCTCGCCCATGTATTTTGCAAATAACTTATATAATTCTTTCCATGATTTATTATAAAAACCAATAGGGTAAGCCTTGCTACCATTGTTCTGTTCAAGCGCACCTGCAATACATTGACCAACTTGCTTAATTGTTACCATTGCTGTGCCACCTTTACAAAAATAAATTGCAAAAGGCATTTTCTTTATTATTTCAACCATAAAAACCCAAACTGGTTTCCTACCATTTTGAATTCCAAAAATATATGGTAGTTCAAGAACTGATACTTGAAACTTATCATCGGCAAAAGATAATGCAAGTTTTTCTTGGTCAACTCTACTTCTAATGTAAGGGTGTTTTTTATACAATTCAAGTTCAGGCCAAGTTCTTTCGAAATATGTGAAATATGAACCTAATATAAGCGCTTTTTTTACGCCACAAGTTTTGGCCAGTGTCAATAGACGTTCTACGGGCGCATTATTATATTTGTAAAACATGTCATAGATTGGTTTGTCGCCAACAATGCGCTCATCAATTCCTGCACAAAAGGCGACTGCATCCATTCCCTTAATAAATTTTATAATTTCTTTATCTGAAAGTTTATTAAAGTCACCAAATTTAAGTTCCATTTCTTTTGGAATATCAGCGCCAAGTGGAACTTGTGAAAGAGAAAGAGCAGTCACTTTGTGACCACGTTTAATTAATTCTCGTGCTCCTTCTGAGCCAAGAAGCCCAGTTCCGCCAATCATGAAAACCTTCATTCGATACTCCTTTAAAAATATTTAATCTAGATAATTGTATCACTATAATATTTTGAATCAAAGCACTATTGGTTGTATAATTGTGTAATTCAATAAAATATTGTAGAAAAAGCATTTTTAGATGCTCATTAAGTAATTACACATACATTATATCATATATAATTAAGTAGCGTATCTAAATTAAAATAATTATAAACTAATATTATTGCAATAAACGATGAAATATGATAAACTTACGATTATGATAGAATATGTTCCCGTAGTAAAACGGATATTACGGTGCCCTCCTAAGGCATTGTTGTGGGTTCGATTCCCGCCGGGAACACCAAAAAGCGTGAATTTCTAACTGAAATCCACGCTTTTTTATGAACTTTTTACTTTGTATTTTTGGTTGTTGTTAGAATATAATTAAAATCTTCATACCCAATCTCAATTAGTTGTTTGATTTATACTCGCCAAGATTATATTTATCACAAACAACTTTGGATAAATTTTCAAGTGGAATGTTTAAGTTTATTCTTTTTTCAAAGTCTGACATCAGTTCTTCTTTATTTGCACAAATCTAACACTTTTTCAAATTTTATATAACCAGCTTTTTCGTTAAAATGTCCTGCATTATCATAAATGTAAGTTTTTGCATTTATGTCTTTTGCAAACTTTTCTAAATAAGGCAATTTTATATATGGGTCATCTTTTGAGTAAAAGCAAATTCTTTCATTGCAAAGATTTGCAAACCGTTCTAATTTATCTGTATATAGAAATTTGTTTATTTTATCAAATTCTTTAAGGGAATAATAATTATTACACCCACTTACAAATATACATTTCCCAATTTTAATATTATTTTCAATACAATATTTTGCAAGAAAGACGCAACCGATAGAATGACAAATAAATGTTGAGCCTTCATTAATCTTATCTTTCACTTTATCTAAAACAGCACTCCAACTTTCAAAGTTTTGAACCTTTGGAGTAGGATAATTAAAGTTATACACTTCTTTGTCCAACTTTTTTAGTTCTTCTTCAAGCCAAGGAAACCAGTTTTCTTTGTTATGTCCGAATGTTCCATGTATAATAAAATAATTTTTCATAGTTTTTCCTAAATCTCCTAATTCCATTATTTTTGCATTATCTAATTTAAAGTTTTTTAATATATTTTTTTGCATTTTTGAATCAATAGGTGTTATTATTTACGCTTTTATTATAGCAAAACAAAATAATAATTGCAAGTTTTAGCAAACTCATGTAAATATTAATATTTTCAACTTCAAAACACTCCTTTTTTATAGATTAAAAATAAAGTGCAATAATGACTGTAATATTGACTTTTGGAATTATTTTTGATAAAATATCTCCATAAGGAAAGGAAGAATATGACGTTTTACGAAGAAATATATAAATTAAAAACAATAATTAGAAAAGGTTGGCAGGAGCGTGATGTTCAGGGCAGGGTTGAGAGTGATGCTGAACACACTTTTTCGATGGCTTTACTTGGCTTAGAAATTATGAGTAAAAACAAACTTAAATTAGATGAATTAAAAGTTTTAAAGATGATAATTTACCATGAACTTTGCGAAATTGACGTAGGAGATATAACTCCATTTGATAAAGTATCAAAGGAAGATAAATTTAATAAAGAACATGCTTGCATAAAGAGAATTTCGAAAGATTTTAATATGCCGGAAATTGAAAATATTTGGCTGGAATTTGAAGAGTGTTTAACTAGCGAGGCAAAATTTGTTAAAAAACTAGATAAATATGATGCGGTTCTGCAATCGCAAATTTATGCAGAATCTCAAAACAAACCTGAACTTTATCTGGAATTTAAGAACTTTTCAAAATCTATTTGTGACGATATGGAAAAATATAAATTATAATTAAAGAAAAGAGTTTTTAAACTCTTTTTTTGTTTTTGTATTTATAAATTTGTATTTATAAAAATAATATTGAGTAGTAAATAAACATAAGAACGAAAGGCATAATAATTTCATATAATATAATTAAATCATTTGACAATCAATTTGAAAAATGCAACAATTAAATTAATAATATTATGTAAAATTAATTATAAAATAAGGAGAGAATATGACAAAAACAGTAAAAATAATTATTAGTGCAATATCATTTGTGATTGTAGCCGCAATAGTTGTTACGATGAGTGTGTTACTAACTAATAAAAAAGAAGTCGTAGGTGCAACTGTTTATAGAATAGTTGATGGTGGTGGTCCTTCTGCTATTACCGAAGGAGAGTTTATAAAGTATGACAATGGTACATGGAAATGCACTATAAATGTAAGCGTTTCTTTTAATGTTAACGAGATGACTGTTGAGAATCTTGAAGGTGTATGGAAAATCAATGCTAGTGGAAAAACGGAAATTACTGACGTTACAAAATTTGAAACGAAAGAACTTGTTTTTGGAATTTTAGAAAGTAAATTGGATAATTTGGGACTTTCAGTGTATAAATCAGAAGTTGTTGGTTCAATAATTGATGAAAAATTTTGTTATTTTGGACCAAGGTATCAATTTACAAAAGTTGGAATACCATCAGATAATATTATTTTTATAGAAGGTTCTAATGATCCTTATAATGGTAACGGCTATGAGTATTATCTTAAAACTCAAACGGTTGCGCTTGAAAAAAATGCTTTAATGGATGCACTAAATTGTTGATATTACAAATGTGAAATACATTACGGAAATGGTTATTCTGAAATGATAAAGAAAACACAAGTAACCAATATTTCTGATTTTAAACAAACAGAAAAGGGACTTTACGATGTAATATTTACATATTTACCAACGGGAGAAACTGACCAAACTAAGACTAAAACATTTGCAGTGAAAATATATGTGGCAGAAAATGATGTCGTTGGAAGTGACTTTATAATTAGCGATATAGAAGATATTAGTCGCATGAGTATTGGAACTGAACGCAAAGATTTTATTAAAAAAGTAATTGACGCAAAAATGACGCTTGAAGTTCATAGCACTAAAACTAGCGTTTTAATAACGGAAGCCATGGTTTCAAGTAATTGGGATTCATCAAAAGAAGGCAACTATGTAATGAAATTGACATATGGCGAATTTTCTAGGGATTTCGATGTTATATTTTACGATCCTGCCAATATTAAAGTTGAGAGATTTGATTTTGATACAGATGTAGAAATTGCTAAGGGAATAACGGTAGACGCCTTGAAAGCGGGTTATATTATTCACTTTAACGATGGAACAAGAATAAGTGATACTAATCCAAATGGTTATGATTTTACATATAAAATTAATGGAGTTTCAAAGACTTTTGCTGAGATTGTAAAAACTGCCGGATTAAAAACAATAACCATTGATATTAACAAAGGCGGAAAGTATGTTTGTTCAACTACAAAAATTTTAAATGTTTATGATGACGCAAATAAACTAGTAACAAGGGCGAAGTGGACATTTGTATCTACATTAAAAAATGGAGAAGTAGGATTTGCTGTAAAGGCTGACGGAAGCATTGATTTAAGTGGTTCATCATTAGTTATATATTTCAATGGAAAAAGTGGAGATATAGGGTTGCTTGTAAGTGGACAAGATTATATTAAAGTTAACATTACCCAGGATATGTTAAAAGATTATAGAATTGTAAATAACAAAATTGTTTGGGAAGACAATTACTTTTGCCTTGCTGAATATAGATATGGCGGAACATTAATTCATAATTTTGTTGGATAATAGAAAAACAAGCAAGTATAATAAAATTATAAAAAGACATGTACTTTAACGTGCATGTCTTTTTTATTCTTTTAAGATTGTAATCAACTAAATTTAAAATAAATGTTGTATAATAAATGATATGTGTTTAATTTAGCCGAATTTTATTATGTAAGTATAATATTGACAAAGTAATATTTTAGATATATAATAAATTAAAGAATTAAATAAAATTTAAAAGGATGATATGATTATGAGTAAATTAAATAGTATTCCAGATAAAATAATTGAAAAAAGGGAAGAAGTAAAAGCCTTAGTAAAAGAAGAGCGTGAGGCGCTTCAACATGATTCAAAAAAATTAACAAACGAGAAAGAGTTTATGATATCCACTGTAAAAGAATATGGTTATGCACTTAAATATGCGTCAAAAAGACTTAGAAATGATAGAGATGTAGTGTTGGCCGCAGTTGGTAAAGATGGTTGTGCACTTCAATATGCGTCAAGAGAATTCAGAAATGATAGAGATGTAGTATTGGTCGCAGTGAAGACTCATGGTTCTGCACTTGAATTTGCTTCAAGAGAACTTAGAAATGACAACGAAGTAGTTTCAGCCGCAGTAAACAAACATGGTTGTGCACTTGAATTTGCTTCAAAAAAACTTAAAAACAACAAAGAAATAGTTTTAGACGCAGTAAGAGAAGGTTGTTATGCATTTATATTTGCTTCGGAAGAACTTAAAAACGATGAAGAAATATTGGCCATAGTAAAATCGAATTTTAGTTCACTTAAAATTAATTCAGAAGAACCCAAAAATATTAAAACAATATTAGTAGGTGCACTAAAACAAAATGGTTGTTTTCATGAAGGTGATTCAGAAAACTCTTCAATGAGCATGGATAATTAACGGGTATATATAAGCATAATTATTCAAGCGAAAATGAATTAAATAAATTTTGATTCAAACATATTATAATACTTAAAACATAAAAAAGCAGGCACTTGTTAGTGCCTGCTTTTTTAATTA
>JAVWAR010000028.1:0-9721 GCA_036649955.1 Clostridia bacterium
ATGAAAGAAAAAAGTAAAATAATTATTAAGGAATTGTTGTTTTGGTTCACAATGGCACTTTTTATAACGACATATGTTCTGTATATTGTGCTTGATTGGAAATCAGCAGTTGCAGGATTTAATGCTATTTTAAATGCAATTATAGAGAGTATATTTATAGTAATTACTATGATTGTTTTGATGCGTCTTCTTAAAATTGTATCAAATTTCTTTGAATCAAAAATAAAGAAAAACCGAACAATTTTTAAACTATTAGTAAATATAATTAAATACGTAATTGCTATTGTGGCTATTATTATGGTTATTAAAAACTTTATTAAAGATACTACTGCACTTATTACAAGTTTAAGTATGTTGACTCTTGTAATTGGACTTGGTGCACAAAGTCTTATAGCCGATATTGTTGCAGGAACATTTATTGTTTTTGAAGGCGACTATAAGGTTGGAGATGTTGTTGTAATTGATGGTTGGCGTGGTGTAGTTAATGAAATAGGTATTAGAACAACAAAGATTGAAGATACAGGTGGTAATGTTCAAATAATAAACAATAGTAAAATTTCTAAGATTATTAATAATAGTAAAAGCATGTCTATCGCTATCTGCGATGTAGGTATAGAGTATAGTGAATCACTTGAAAGAGTTGAAAACGTTATTAAAAATAATTTGGATGATATAAAATCAAAAATTCCTGCTATTGTGGAAGGTCCTTTTTATAAGGGAGTTGATGTCTTAGGTAATTCATCAGTAATTATTAGATTTGTTGCCAAATGTAAAGAAGATGATAAGTTTCAAACTCAGCGTGATTTAAATAGGGAAATAAAATTATTATTTGATAAAAACAACATTTCAATTCCTTTTCCACAAATTACGGTTTCAAAGTTTGTAGAATCTTCACTTTCTGATGTTTCAGAGAAAGGAAAGACCTCTGCGGCAAAGTTTATGAATAAACAAAAAAAGTTATCTAAAAGTCTTGAAAGGGAAAATGATTAATAATTGATAAAGGTTATAATATATTAAATGTATTTTAACATGTTATTTAAAGTGATTGAAATATAAAAATGACTTTATCAGGTTATTTAAAGTGATTGAAAATAAAAAAAGGAAGAAATAAATTTCTTCCTTTTTTGGTGCCGGTGGTGGGGGTCGAACCCACACATCATTTCTGATACGGGATTTTGAGTCCCGCGCGTCTGCCATTTCACCACACCGGCATGTTAAATTATTGTTTTTTTTGAATGATTGCTGTATAATTTAGATGGTTTCAAAAATGTCATAAGCCTTAGCATAAATGCTACTTTTATATACTACCATATCTGTAATTTTTATGCAAGTATTTTTGATATTTTGCGTTTAATTCTCTTTTTGGTTGTTTAAAATGGAGTTTATGATGTATACTTAATATAGAAATAAGGGGTAATTTATGAGCAATAAGATAGTATTAATTGATGGTAATAGTATATTTTATCGGGCTTTTTTTGCATTACCTATGCTGAAAAATGATAAGGGTGAAATTAGTAATGCAATTTATGGTTTTGCAAACATACTTGTTAAGGCAATTATTGATATAAAACCTACTCACATTGCTGTTGCATTTGATGTTAGTAGGCATACTTTTAGAAATGATATATATGCCGAATATAAAGGTACTCGCAAACCAATGCCAGATGAACTTAGAAGTCAAATTATTCCACTTAAAAAAATGTTGAAAACCATGGGCATTTGTATGCTGGAAAAAGAAGGTTTGGAGGCTGACGACATTATTGGTACTATTGCAAAAAGGTTCAATGATGAAACTATTATTATAACTGGTGACCGAGATGCACTTCAACTTATAAGCCCTTCAACTACAATTTATTTAACACAAAAAGGTATTAGTGATATTAAGATAATGAATGAGAAATCCCTTTTAGAAACTTGGCAAATTGAACCTTGGCAGGTTACAGAATTAAAAGCGCTTCAAGGTGATACTGCTGATAATATTCCTGGTGTAGTTGGGATTGGAGAAGTAACGGCAAAAAAACTTATTTCAGAGTATAAATCTTTATCAGGTGTATATAGTAATATTGAAAATATTACTGGCAAATTAAAAGAAAAATTAGTGCAAGGCAAGGCCATGGCTGATATAAGTTTACTACTTGGTACAATTAATCAAGATATTGATATTGAGTGTTCACTGAAAGATATGGAATATATTTTTCCATTTAATAAAGAAACTCATGAATTTATGCAAGACTATAATTTTAGGTCGTTGTTAAAACGTACTGATATCTTTCAAGCAAATGAAGATTTTGAACAGCAGGTTTTTGCTG
Source organism: Clostridia bacterium (assembly GCA_036649955.1). Classification (GTDB taxonomy): domain Bacteria; phylum Bacillota; class Clostridia; order Christensenellales; family UBA1242; genus JAVWAR01. Next base: position 2,310 of record JAVWAR010000028.1, read on the forward strand.
AAAGTATTAATATTATAAATTATGCTGATATGATAGCATGTCTTCAAAAATGTGAAAATGCTAAAATATTAGCATTTGAAATAGGTGAAAATGAAATTCATTTTTCTGATGGTAAATCCGACTATGTAATAAATATTAAACTTGATTTATTGTCTGCTTCTCTTACAGATAAAGATTTCTTTAAAGAAAGTAAAAAATTTATTGAAAACAAAGAAATAACTAAGATTGTATTTGATAGTAAATGGACAATGCATTTTTTAGAGAATTATGAAATTTGCATGAATAATTATTTTGATGTTTCAATCGCCGTGCATTTGGTTGATGGGCTTTCAATTAAAGATTTTAGTTCTGTTGCATCTAAGCATATGACTGATAATAATGCACTTGCACTTTGCACATTGAAAGTTGATTTGGAAAAACAATTAAATAAATTATCAATGACGGAATTATATTACAAAGTTGAACTTCCGCTTACAAAAGTGCTTTTTGATATGGAAGTGCATGGTTTTAAAGTTGATGTAAATAAACTTGAAGAACTTGGTGAAAAATACAAAAATGAACTTTCATTACTTACAACAAAAATATATAAAGAGGCAGGGCATGAATTTAATATAAATTCTCCTAAACAAATTTCCGAAGTTTTATTTAATGAACTAAATTTAAAACATAATAAGAAAATGTCAACTGACGTTGAACGACTTGAAGAAATTCAAAATGACCATGAAATAGTACCATTGATTCTTAGATTTAGAAAACTTGCAAAATTGAACAATACTTATATAGACGGACTGAAACAACATTTAGATAAAAACAATTTTATACATACTACTTTTAAACAGACTCTTACAACTACTGGTAGATTGTCTAGTACTGAACCCAATCTTCAAAACATTCCAATTCGTTCTGATGAAAGTAGAGAAATTAGAAGTATGTTTGTTGCAAGTGATGAGGATTCTGTTTTAATTGATGCAGACTATTCTCAAATAGAATTGAGATTGCTTGCACATTTTAGTCAAGATGAAAATCTATTATATGCGTTTTCGCATGGCCACGATATTCATACTCAAACAGCGAGTAAGGTTTTTGGAATTTCAGAAGAATTGGTTACTAAGGAAATGCGAAGAATTGCAAAAATAGTTAATTTTGGAATTATTTATGGAATTAGTGATTTTGGTCTTGCAAGTGATATTAAAACATCAACATGGAAGGCAAAAGAGTATATAACAACTTATTTTAATGTTCATCCAAAAGTTAGAAAATTTATGGACGATATAGTTAGAGATGCTAAGGACACAGGAAGTGTTTCAACTATTTTAGGTCGTACAAGAAATATGGTTGATATCACTGCTTCTAACTATCTTGTTCGTTCACGCGCAGAGCGTGCTGCTCAAAATATGCCATTGCAAGGTAGTGCTGCTGATATAATTAAACTGGCAATGATAGGCGTGTCTTCATCTATAATTTCACACAAATTAAAAGCCAAACTTATTATGCAGGTACATGACGAACTTATTATTGATTGTCCAATTAATGAAGAATTAATTGTAACGGAAATTGTAGAAAAAGAAATGGTCAATGCAATAAAACTTTCAGTACCATTAACCGTTGATATTTGCTCATCATATAGATGGAGTGAAGGTCATTAATTTGTCTTACCTTGACTTACAAAGTAAATATAATTCACTTAAAACCCACTGCAATAACGCAGTGGGTTTTTAATTGAATTGTTTTGCATATACTTATAATATGAAAAAGATATTAAATTATTTGCTTGTATTTATAAGTTTTGTTGTTGTTATGTATTTTTCAATGATAGTCTTTTTGTATCCTAAAACCCATTCAAGTATAGTAAGCACTTACGCAAGTAATTATAATATTGATAAAAATTTGGTTTATGCAATTATTTATGCGGAAAGTAAGTTTGATGAGTTTGCAGTTTCAAGAACAAATGCGAGAGGACTAATGCAATTATCAGAGCAAACATTTTTGTGGATTGCAAGTCAAGTGAATGAGGTTCAAGATTTTGATAGGGCTTTTGACGTGGAAACCAACATTAAATATGGTTGTTATTATTTGTCATATTTAAAAGATAAATATGATAATAATTCATTTATAATTTGTGCGTATAATGCTGGTGAAACAGTTGTTTCTTCTTGGATGAGTGATCGCAAGTTTGACAAAAATAAAATAGAATATAAAGAAACTGAAATGTATTATGAAAGAGTAATGTATGCTAAAAAGATATATGAATTAAAAAGATGATAATTACGAAATAAATATTGATTTTGCAAAAGTGACAAAATAAATGTTAAATAAGCATCATTTACATGGTTATTTACAACAATAAACGGCATTTATGAAAATAATTAAAAAAATATGAACCCAAAAGGGTTCATATTTTTATCTTGGTGCGAGAAAAGAGATTTGAACTCTCACAAACATAAGTTTACACGTACCTGAAACGTGCGCGTCTGCCGTTCCGCCATTCTCGCATAAATTAATAATATGACAACTTAATCACATTGTCAATAATAATTATTATCTTTTTAACTATAAAATACTGTTGACATATTTTGTGTGAAGAATATAATATATATAAGTTTGATTAACTTTGACCTTTGTGGTATTGGAGGGCATTATGCCAAATATTAGTGATTTAATTGAAAATTTTTTATTAAAAACAATAGGTGATGACAATGAACTGGATATCTCACGCAATGAACTTGCTTCATTTTTTTCTTGCGCACCTAGTCAAATAAATTATGTTTTGGAAACCAGATTTACAAGTGATAAAGGGTTTTTAAAATTGAGTCGTAGAGGGAATGGTGGTTTTGTTAAATTGACCAGAATAGATATGGACGAGGACACTTATGTGAGCAACCTTATAGTTGAAAGCATTGGCGATGAATTGACGTTTAAACGTGCAGTTTCTATCCTAGATAAGTTATGTAGTGATGATGTTATAACTATTAAAGAAAAGTCTATAATTAGTGTGGCAATAAGTGAAGACTCATTAAGTATGCCATTTACTATTAAAGATAGAATTAGGGCTTCAATGTTTAAAAATATATTATTACAAATTTTAAAAGAGAAGGATAATTAAATATGTTTGATTTTTACAAATCTTTATCTGATAACGCATCGTCTACGCATTGGAGTTATAATCCTGCACTCGAAATTGAGAAAGATATTGAATGTCCAATTTGTAAAACTAGGCGTAATGATGTTATTGAAACAGGGTATGTTGGTTGTAGTAATTGTTACAAAGTTTTTAGTGAAGATATTGAAATGCTTGCAATGAATATTTTTGGAAAAAAACAGCATGTTGGTAGAATTCCGGCAAGTGAAACTTCAAAAAAAATGTGTAATGAGAAGATTGATAGACTTGAAAGGCAATTAAGGCAAGCAGTTGATATTCAAGACTTTGAAACAGCGATTGTATTAAAGGCAAAAATAAATAAAGTTAAAGAACAAGAACTGGGAGGCCGAAAATGATTCAGGATGCAAAAAATATAGTTATTTCAAGTAGAATCAGGCTTGCTAGAAACCTTAAAGAATATAAATTTACAAATCGCATTTCAGAAGAAGACTCTAATAAAATAGTGCAAAAAGTGGCTAGTTCGCTATCAAATAATGGTGAATATCGTGTATATTCAATGAAACCTCTTGATTTCTATGATGCAATGATTATGCAAGAAAAACATTTAATTTCATCAAAACTTGCTGAAAATAAATTTGGCGCTGTACTTGTTTCTAAAAATGAAGAAGTTAGCATTATGGTAAATGAAGAAGACCATATAAGGGCTCAGTGTATTAAAAAAGGATTATCTCTTGAAGATGCATATACTGAACTTGCTCAAATTGATGATTATTTAAGTGAATGTATGGAGTATGCTTTTGATGATAATTTAGGGTATCTTACTGCATGTGTTACCAATTTAGGAACTGGCATGAGGGCATCGTGCATGATGTTTTTACCGGCGATTACTTTATCTGAATCAGTTTCCTCACTAGTTTCATTTGCTTCAAGTAAAGGACTTACTGTGAGGGGTATTTACGGAGAGGGTACTCTTGCTGATGGTTACATGTATCAAATTTCGAATTCAATTTCTTTGGGACTATCTGAACGTGAAATTATATGTAATGTCAAAGATGTTGTAATGAGAATTGTTGCGCTTGAAAATAGCGAAAGAAAAAGACTATTGCAAACAAAGTTTATAGAAATTAAAGACAGGATATTACGTGCTTGGGGAATATGTACAAATGCTTATAAGTTAAATTCTACCGAAATACTTAAATATTTGGGTGATTTAAAATTTGGTGTAATGTGCGATATCATTAGATTAAAAGACGCTTCTATTCTTGATTTACTATCAACACAATGTATGCCACATAATATAAGAAAAATTAGTGAAAAAAATCTTACACAAGAAGAAATTGAGGTTTTTAGGGCTAAGTATGTAGCCTCGTCTTTAAAAGGTAAAAGAATTTTATAATTTAGGAGATGTAAATTATGTTTAATTTATCAGTAACGGATAATGTTACGAAAGCATTAAACAATGCTGGAAAACTTGCTTATTCACTTGGTGAATATCAGGTGGGTACTGAACATTTATTATATGGACTTGCTAGTGCCACGGATTCAATGGCTTCTAAAATGTTGCTAAAATTTGGTGTGTCTGCGGGAGAACTTGCTTCTGTTGTGAAATCAAGTAAAGTGTCATCGACACCATTTGTGGGTAAAGTAACCATTGAATATATGCCAAGAGTTAAAAATATTTTTGAAGTTGCTCAGTCTTTGGCTTATCAAATGGGTAGCGGTTATATAGTTACTGAACAATTATTGTATGCTTTACTTTTGGATACGACTTCGCAGGCAGTGGTAATACTTGAATCGGTTTTCAAAGTTGATATTAATAAAATAATAAAATCAGTTGAATTATTACTTACCGGCGCCGTTTATGATTATTCTTTAAATGATGAAAAAACTGCAAAATCAAGCAATCAGAGTGAAATAATGGGTGAAAAAACGCAAAAACAGCAGTCTTTTAATGAAAATCTACCTAAGGTACTTAGAGATATGGGTACTGATATTACTGAAAGGGCTAGACGCGGTAAAATGGGACCTATTATTGGAAGAGAAAAGGAAACTGCCAGAATTATTGAAATCTTATGTCGTAAGACAAAAAATAATCCAGTTCTTATTGGTGAGGCTGGTGTTGGAAAATCTGCCGTTGTTGAAGGACTTGCACAATCAATTATAAAGGGTGATGTACCTGAATTATTACAAGGTAAAACTATCTTTTCTCTTGAAATTGGTTCACTGATGGCTGGTACAAAATATCGTGGGTCAATGGAAGAAAAATTAAAAAGCGCCATTGAAACTATTATCAATTCACAAAATATTATTGTATTTATTGATGAAATTCATATGCTTGCTCAGGCAGGAAGTAAGGACGGCGAAGTTAGTCCTTCTGATATGTTAAAACCATATCTTGCTCGTGGTGAAATGCAAACTATTGGTGCTACTACGACTGATGAGTATCGAAAGTTTATTGAAAAAGATAAGGCTCTTGAAAGAAGATTTCAACCTATTATGGTAGATCAGCCTTCGGAAGAAGATACTATTAAAATATTGAAAGGCATTCGTGATTCATATGAGGCTTTTCATAAGGTTAAAATAACTGATGAGGCTATTGAGGCAGCCGTAAATTTATCTGTAAGGTATATCATGGACAGGCAATTACCAGACAAGGCTATTGATCTTATTGATGAGGCTAGTAGTAAAGCCAAAGTTAAGGGAAGTTTTGCTCCTGCTTCATTAAAGGAACTAGAAGCAGAACTTAAAAATCTTGATATAAAAAAACAAGAAGCAGCAAGACTTGATGAGTATGACAGAGCAAGAGATTATCGCAACGAAATGATTGTTCTTGAAGAAAAGATAAGTAAAATTAAATCGGACTGGCAGGTGTCGAAACAAAATCAAGAAGGGGTTATTGGTGCAGAAGATATTGCATCTGTTGTGTCATCATGGACAAATATTCCCGTTACGAAACTTACTGAGTCAGAAAAGGATAAACTTCTTAAACTTGAAGAAACTTTGCATAAAAGAGTTATCGGTCAAGATGAGGCTATCACTGCTGTATCTAGGGCAATTAGACGTGCGCGCGCCGGACTTAAAGACCCTAAAAGACCAATAGGTTCGTTTATTTTTCTAGGCCCTACGGGTACTGGAAAAACCGAACTTACAAAAGCACTTGCAGAGGCAATGTTTGATGATGAATCTGCGATTGTAAGGCTTGATATGAGCGAATATATGGAATCACATTCTGTTGCTAAATTAATTGGTGCACCTCCTGGATATATTGGTCATGATGATGGTGGTCAATTAACTGAGCAGGTTAGAAGAAAACCATATTCAGTCGTTTTGTTTGACGAAATTGAAAAAGCGCATCCTGATGTATTCAATATTTTATTGCAAGTTTTAGATGATGGAAGATTGACTGATAGTCAAGGAAGAACTGTAAACTTTAAAAATACTATTATTATAATGACATCAAATGTTGGTGTTAGTGAACTTCCAAAAAATTCAAATAAATTAGGATTTGCGTCTGAAAGCGAATCAAAAGAAGTAAATATAAAAGAGAAACTTATGTCTTCGCTAAAAGACAAATTTAAGCCAGAGTTTTTAAATAGAATTGATGTAATTACTGTATTTGATTCATTAAAGAAAGAAGATATTCAAAAAATTGCAACAATTATGGTTAACAACTTAAATAAAAAATTAAAAGACCACAAAATGCAGATAAAATTCACTGAAAGAGCGCTTGATAAACTCATTGAACTGGGTTACAGTGATATTTATGGTGCAAGACCGTTAAAACGAGTTATTGAACAAAAAATTGAAGATAAACTTGCGGGAGAAATGCTTGCTGGAACAATAGTGGATGGCGACAATATTGTTGTTGACTATGAAAAAGATTTTGTGTTTCAAAAATAAAAAAAAGCCACAATTAATTGTGGCTTTTTTATTTTTATGATATAATATATATAGTCTAATAAGGAGGACTTAATTATGAAAATTGATATTTCAACAAAAGACTATGTTATGAAGGACAAATTAAACGACCTTATTTTAAAGAAAGTTGGAAAACTTGAAAAATATTTTAACAAAGAAGTCACTGCAAAAGTGGTATGTTCAGAAAGAAAAGGCTTATATAAAATGGAAATAACTATAATTTCTGCTGGACAATATGTTAGAAGCGAAATTGAAAGTGATAATATGTATGCGAACTTAGACACGGCACTTTCAAAAATTGAAAGACAAGTAATAAAGTATTCTGATAAACTTGTTGCTAAGCGTAGAAAAGATGTAGTTGAAGGGTCAATGTTCTTTGATGACGAACCAGTAT
>JAVWAR010000029.1:0-9209 GCA_036649955.1 Clostridia bacterium
TGTCGTACAGAGCATATGTTTTTCGAGCCTGATAGAATTATGGCTATGCGTGAAATGATTGTATCAAAAACGCAAGAAGAAAGAGTTAAGGCTCTTGCCAAAATTCTACCTATGCAGAAAAAAGACTTTGTTGGAATTTATGAAGAAATGAAGGGCTTGCCTGTTACAATCAGACTTCTTGACCCACCATTACATGAATTTTTACCACATACAAGTGCTGAAATCAAAGTTCTTGCAACGGATTTGGGTGTTTCTGCGAGTGAACTTAAAGAAACTGTTGATTCTCTTCATGAATTTAACCCAATGCTTGGACACCGTGGTTGCAGACTTTGCGTAACTTACCCTGAAATTGCAGAAATGCAGACGGAAGCAATTATAACTGCCGCTATTGATGTTAAAAAGAGAAAGGGATACAATATTGTTCCTGAAATTATGGTTCCACTTGTAGGACATAAAAACGAACTTGAATATGTTTCTAAATATATTCGTGCTACTGCGGATAAAGCAATTTCTAAGAGCGGTGTTGAACTTACTTATAAAGTTGGTACAATGATTGAAGTTCCACGTGCGGCAGTTACTGCGGACGAAATTGCCAAGGATGCTGAGTTTTTCTCATTTGGTACAAATGACCTTACTCAAATGACTTTTGGATTTAGTAGAGATGATGCTGGTAAATTCCTAAGCGAATACTATTCTAGAAAAGTATTTGAACAAGACCCATTTGCTCGTATTGATGAAGATGGTGTTGGTAGACTTGTTGAGATGGCGGTTCGCCTTGGAAGACAAACTAGACCTGACATCAAACTTGGAATTTGTGGTGAACATGGTGGTGACCCTGCGACTATTGAGTTCTGCCATAGAATTGGTTTAACTTATGTTTCATGCTCTCCATTTAGAGTTCCTATTGCAAGACTTGCAGCGGCTCAGGCAGCAATAAAAGAAAATAGGAAATAATTTTACAAAAAAAAGAGGGGCGACCCTCTTTTTTATTTCCTTCAATATTTATTCATTTTGGTGCTTAAAAGCCTCAAAAGGTATGAAAAACACACAAAAGTGATAAAATTTAAAATAATTTGCTAAAAATAAAAGTGAAACGCTTATTGTTGTCGAACTAGTAAGTGTATGCTATAATAGTTATTATATAATAAATAAAATTATCTTTAATATTTTATATACTATTATTGAAATAAATTAAAAATTTTAAAAAAGGAGAGTTGTAAATAACATATGATAAATAATGGTTTTCCGCTTTCCTTTATGGAAGAATTAAAATCTAAAAATGACATTGTTTCAGTAATTTCAAGATATGTAACTCTTGATAGAAAAGGCAGATTGTATTGGGGTAGGTGTCCATTTCATGGAGAAAGAACGCCATCTTTTGCGGTAAATGATACCGATGGTTATTATCATTGCTTTGGTTGTAAAGAAAGTGGTGATGTTATTAAATTTATAGAAAAAATAGAAAATGTTGATTTTTTAGATGCGATAAAGATTTTGGCTGATTGGGCGCATATGGAAGTTCCTGAACTTTCAGGTTCAAGCGATAAGACCGAAGCGCTTAAAAAGAAAAAAGAACGTTTGCTTGCGCTTATGAAAGATACGGCTATGTATTATCATAAAAATCTTGCAAGTCCGAAAGCCAGTGAAGGGTTGGAATATTTTGAAAGACGTGGAATTGATAATAAGTCTATTACAAAATTTGGATTAGGGTATAGTTTTGGTTATACAGAAGTTATAGAATATTTAAAAAGTAAGGGTTATACAATTTCAGAAATGCTTGAATCTGGCACGGTAAAAGAAAAAGATGGCAGATATTATGATGCGATTGGCGGTAGAGTTGTATTTCCAATAATTAATGAGTATTCGGAGGTTGTTGGATTTGGCGGAAGAACGTTGCTGAAAAAAGTGGACTTTGCAAAATATCTTAATACGGCAGAAACATTTTTATTTAATAAAAAGAAGATACTTTATGGTTTTAATGTTATAAAAAACAATAAACGAAAAGACCCTAGCATTAATATTTCTTCAATCATTGTTGTTGAAGGGTATATGGACGTAATTTCTCTACATTCCGCAGGGTTTAGCAATGCGGTTGCTAGCATGGGAACGGCGCTAACGCCTGAACAGGCAAAACTTATTAAGCGGTTTACGGAAAATGTTATTATTTGTTATGATGGAGATTTCGCAGGTCAAAAAGCAACAATTAGAGGGCTGGAAATATTAAAAAATGCTAGCGAATTCAATATTAAAGTTGTATCATTGCCATCTGGTCTTGACCCAGATGACGTAATTAAACAAAATGGTAAAGAGGCCTTTCAGAACCTATTGGATACGGCATTGCCACTTACAGAGTTTAAACTTAATTATGTAAAAAAACTATATGATTTGACCACAAGTGATGGTAAAACGAGATATCTTGAACACGCAATTAAAATATTAAAGGGATTGCCATCAGTTATAGAACGAGAAAGTTATATTGAACTTTTACGTGAAGAAACTCACACAAACAGGGATTTTTTAAGAAAACTTTTAAATGAAGAAAGTAAGCCTGAACAAAAAATAGAGCGAAAGGAAAGTGAAGAGGATAAAAAGGGTGTTACGTTAATTATAGATTCTGCACTTGATAGGGCTGAAAAATTTATACTTTCGAGTTTACTTAATAAGAAGAATTATGCAACAAATAGTAAACGTTTGCCTGAGTACACTCTTGGAGAAATTTACACAAGAATGGCTGAGTTCATAACGTCAAGTTATTCAAAGCCCGAAAGTGAATTGAAAACCGAATTTATTGATAGATTTGAACAAGACCATGCTGGTGAAGTGGGAGAAATTCTCAATTACTTAACCGAAGAACAATCTGACGAACAAGCCAAAAAATATTATGATGATTGTTTGTGGGTACTTTACAAGAACTATATTGAAAGAAAAATGGAAAATATCAATAAAAAAATTGATACTGTTGCATCAACGGACGAAAGACGAGCAATGCTTATAGAACTTGCTACTCTTACAAAAAAAATACAAAGCAAAAAGGTGGAGTAAATGATAAAAAAGGAAAAAGTTGAGTTAGAAATAAGTAAAATTATTGAAATTGGTAAAAAACGTGGCTCAATTACTATTGAAGAAGTTTCAGAACGTTTTGCAAAATTGAATGCAGAAGAGATTGATGAAATCTTATCAAGAATTCAAAATCAAGGCATAAAGATTATTGAAACAACGCTTATGGAAAATGATGAAGAACTTGAAAAGTTGATGAATCAGGCAAATATTGATGACCCAGTTAAAATGTATCTTAAAGATATAGGTAAAGTTCCTCTTCTTACAAGTGATGAGGAAATTGACCTTGCTACGCGTATGTTGCACGGTGATGAAGAAGCCAAATGTCGTCTTTCGGAATCAAACCTTAGGCTTGTTGTGTCTATTGCGAAGAGATATGTTGGTAGAGGAATGTTGTTTCTTGACCTTATTCAAGAAGGAAATTTTGGACTTATGAAAGCAGTTGAAAAATTTGACTGTACACGTGGTTTTAGGTTTTCAACTTACGCCACATGGTGGATACGTCAAGCAATTACGAGAGCGATTGCGGACCAAGCAAGAACAATAAGAATACCAGTGCATATGGTTGAAACAATCAATAAGCAAGCGAGAGTTTCAAGACAATTATTGCAGACATTGGGACGCGAACCAACACCAGAAGAAATTGCAAAGGAAATGGGCGTCACTGTTGAAAAAGTTATGGATATTCAAAAGATATCACAAGATACAATATCATTGGAAACACCTGTGGGCGAGGAAGAAGATAGTAACCTTGAAACATTTATACAAGATAAAAATGCGATATCACCTGCTGATTCAGCAGCGAATATGATGTTGAAAGAACAACTTGTTGAAGTGCTTGCGTCATTGACGCCAAGGGAACAAAAGGTTATAATGCTTAGATACGGAGTGGAAGATGGGCACCCAAGAACTCTTGAAGAAGTAGGTAAAGAGTTTAATGTAACGCGTGAACGAATAAGACAGATTGAGGCTAAGGCGCTTAAAAAACTTCGTCACCCAAGTCGTAGTAAAAAATTAAAAGATTTCTTAGATTAGGAGAATGTTAATGCAAGAGTTATTAAAGTATCAAGAGATTGATGCACAAAGAAGAAAATTAGAAAATGAGTTGTCGCAATCAGATGAACGTAAGAATGCTCAAACAATGCAGAACTATGTTAAAGATTGTCAAACAAGGCTTTCAAAACTTGAAAACAATGCAGGTATAGTTATGTCAAATTATAAAAAGGCCAGTTCTTATATTAAACAGGTGGCATGTAAAATTGATGAGTTGTCTGCTATGGCAGAATCTGCAACGCCTGAAAAACTTATTGAAATTCAAACAGCAATAAAGGGTTATGTTGAAAATTTGGCTAAACTTGATAAAGAGGCGAATAATATTGCCTATAATGCTAAGCAAGTTGCTAAGGAAGTTGAAAACGTAATGAATAATGCTATGGATGCTAAGAAGAAATATGTAACATTTAAACAGGCTTATGATGCAAAACGTGATGAACTTCTGCCTAAAATAAACAAATTAAAAGCAGACCTTGAAATTCAAAAAGGGAAGGTTGATAAAACTCTACTTGAAAAATATAATCATAAAGTTGATACTAAAACATTTCCAATTTTTGTTCCACAAAAAGATGGTAGATGCACGGGTTGTAGAATGGAATTGTCTTCTTCTAAAATGAAAGAACTTGATGAGAAACACATAATTGAATGTGAAAATTGTAGTAGACTTATTTATAAAGAATAAGCGACAAAATTATGTATTATGTCTGACGAGTTATGATATATGGTTATTATAGCATGCTATGTGTAATATAATAAGAGCCAATCTTGGAAAAGAGTGGCTTTTTTATTGTAAGTATTTTCTTTCTATTTATTATAATATTATTATGTAAACAACGGGTGTAAAGAATTTATGTGTTTTTGTATGCATAGAATAGTGTATGACAGAGAACTATAATTTACACGATTGTGAAACTAAAAATAATATAAAAAGTAAAGTTAATCCATTTAGTGTATGTATGGTTTTTGTGTCCACAATTATTGGTGTTGGGTTCGCTTCTGGTAAGGAAATTTTAGAGTTTTTTGCAAGATTTGGTGCATGGGGTTATGTTGGCATTTTTGTATGTGCCATTTTATTTTTTGCTACATGTTATGCTTTTTTACATGCAGGTAGTTCTGGTTGTGGTGAATCTATCAGTCACTTAAATGCGTTGTTGTTCCCTAAAAAAGCAAGAATATTTGCTGATATTTTTTTGTGTTTTAGTCATTTGTCTGTTGTGTCTGCAATGATTGCCGGTGTAAAGTCTTTGTTTGTTATGGTGGGGTTTTCATCATGGTCTGTTTATGCGTCATTAATTGCTTGCGTTATTATATTTTTTATTTCTCTCTTTTCTCCTTACAAATTAATTAAACTATGCGGATATATGACGCCACTTATTGTTATTATTATGATTATTACATGTATTCTAACTATTTTCAAAGGTGATTATATTTCTGCCAATGCTGTTACTTCTGTAAGCAATATGGGCAATGCAGTTATGGCAATTCTGGCATCTGTTTTATATGCGGGTATGAACTTGCAGACTGCAAGTCCGCTAGTTACTCCGGCTGGTAAATTTTTGTCAAAAAAACAACGTTTGCGTGTTAGTTTTGTGTCAGCATTTATTTTAACTTTGTGTTTATCTCTTGCGGTAATTTCATTGCAGGGTCTGCCAAATAATATTTTAAGCCAAGATATGCCAATGCTTGAACTTTCTGCTAGATTTGGTAGAGGTTATTATATAATTTATATAATTGCGTTAACCCTTGGTATTTTTTCAACACTGCTTTCGTCTGTGTTTGCTTTGAGTGATATTTGTATTCCCATCTTTAAAACCAAAACCTTATCAACCTTTATCACTATTGCTTTTGGATTTGTTATGAGTTTATTGGGGTTTTCATCTATTGTTAAAATTGTATATCCGTTAGTAGGTGTTTTTGGAGTTATCTATATTTTAGCACTTTTAAAATATATACTTAAAAATAAAAAACAACGAAAATAGTTCTTTTCTTTGTTTTTTAATGTGTGAATTTGCATAATCTAATTAAAATAGTATTAGATTTTTTTTTAAGAATGCTATTTTGTTTGGCAAGAAATTTAAGTTGTGTTAAAATGTATGTAATAATAGTTTCATAGAGGAGAAGTTATGAGTAAAGCCAAAAAAATCATACTAATAATTGTATCAATATTAATTGCGATTGGAGCAGGTGTTGGCATTTATTTTATTGTAAAAAACAATCAAGGCAATACGTATACTCAACTTCAAAAAGACTTTATAAATGACGTGGTGAATGATAATAAAAAGCCACCTGTTGTTATAGACCCTGAAAAGTTACCGCCACTAGTAAGCGGAGATAGTGTTGCCGACATAATAGGTGATGGGGATAAGATAATTATAGACCACACGGACGGCAGTCAGGACATTTATGAGAAGAATGAAACCGGTGGCTATGACAAGGTTGTTATAGACACAGGAATTGCTTATGATAAGATTATTCAAGTTCAAGGTGATTACGCAGTCGTATCATCAGGCAATGCAGAACTTAAAAAGTTTGCTATAATTAACTTAAAAACTGGGAAACTTGCTCTTGATTTTAAGTATTATCATGAATTTTGTATTCAGGGTGATTATGTTTTAACATGTACATATTTAGCATATGACTCCGTTAATTCAACTTTAGATGATACTATGATAATTGTATCTGAATTGTATGATTTAAGAGGAATAGATTCAAGTACTACAAGCAAAAGTGCGGTGTTTACTACTACAAAAGATGATTATGTATTAAATATTGCACTTGTATCAGATAAACTTATTATTGAGTCTTTAACTGGACTAACTATATACAAAGTTGGTGCAACCAATGTAGCAGAGCAGAAGAAATATGCAAGTTCATATGTTCAGTCAAATAAAGAAGATTACCACTTTATAATCAATAACATTTATTACAAATATCTTACATACAATAGTTTTTATGTTCTAGATAATCAAACTGCGTTTATAACGTCATTTGATTATTCTGCAATAATTGAAAATGCAGATATCTTTTATAATAAATCATTTATAAAAATAAAATATGAGTTTTTGAATTTAGGGACTATGGCTACTAAGTCTTTTGATAGCAATAATTATTTTTATAAAGCGAAGAGTTCATTAATTGAAAAGTATTATGTTTTTGAAAGGTCTTCTATTAAGTCAAATAAAGATATAGATAAGTCTAGTACAAGAACAATATTTTATACAAAAGATATGACAGAGGTATTCTCTTTTACAGGAGATAATATATCAATAAAAGAGTATAATAATGAAACTGATAGTTTTTTGGTTGAGACAACGTTTGATTATGATATTGTAGACAAGAATGGCAATAGTAAATTTAATTTACCAGCAAATTATAAGATAAAATATGTAAATTTTGTTGAAGGTTTTGTAGTAGTGCGTAATGATGGTATTAATCTTGCATTATTCTCTATAAATGGTAATAAACTTACTGATTATGAGTATTATAATTTTTCATTGGCTTCAAATGGTAGAATTATCGGTCAAAAAAACAACGCTATATTTAATGAAACAGAATCAGCTGCTACTGGAACTGATGTTTTTGATACTATTTCTTCATATTATCTTATAGATAATAAAGGTAATTCAGTAAAAATAGATAATATTGATCAAACATTATTATCATCTCTAAAAGATGTTTCAAATATAATTATAACGAAAGTTGGCGGTCTTTATACGTTAGAAAACTTTAATAAAGAAATAATTGTAAGCGGTGCGTCAATAGTAAATATAAATAATACAAAAGATTTTGTAATAATAGAATATATATTAAATGGAAAGCAAACAAGGTTTATATTAAACAAAAGCAAAAACGTGACGCTAGTACCGATAGACCAAGTACAAGTTGGTGAAGGTGGAGGAACATCTGGCGCAAGTACGGGTAATGTAATAGGTAATGTTGCAGAGTTTATTGAAAATGATAGACTGTTTACGTGGAGTGGTAAATGGAAGGTAGAAGACGTTACGAATGTAACTAATTATTATGTTTTTTCAGGATTACCTGCAATGGACATTAAATTCAATAACAGATATGAAGTCCCTGTTTTGTGGTGGGTAAATTATGAATCTGATGGAATTACTTTAAAACTTAACTCGGGTTATTTTGTGAGTGGCATAGTCGCAGAATCTGGGTCAAAGACTTTGTATATGTCTCCTAAGTCTTTGACTTGTTGGGGTTCGACTTCTACTTGTACTGATAATATTCAATGGTTAGCAACGCTTAACTGTTATTATAGGACGTCTTATGCGCCAATTAAATTTGATCAAAATGGTGGCGTGGGTGGTTTTGGAAATAGACCGTATTTTGGTGATAAAGCTACAATTCAATATAATGAACCATATAAAGCATATTATGGGCAAACCCTTCCTGATAACTATAGATGGGAAAATTGGAGTAGTAGTAGAATTGTAAAATCTTCAATACCAACTAGAGCAGGCTATACATTTAATGGTTATTATTCAGCGGCAAGTGGTGGCACACAGTATTATGACGCAAATGGTGCGCCAACAAAGAATCAACATTTCACAATAGCTGGTGCAGAGCTGACACTATATGCACAATGGACTCCAAATTCAAATAAAATAAACTATAAGGATAAGAATGGCGGTAATGCTATTGGTTCGCAGATAAATAAATTCGATGAATTAGATAATGGCAAGGTTATGGTTCGTGGAGTACCAACGCGTTATGGATATACATTTACTGGTTGGAAAAGTTCTGCTCCTGAGGGGACCGTTTACGCAGGTGGAAGCGAATGTACAGAACTTAATTTAAATAATAAAAACAATAATGGTAGAGAAATTGACCTTACTGCTCAGTGGGAAGCAAACAATTACAAATGCAAGATGAATAACTATTTAGACGGACCGAAAGATTCGGTTGGGAATATTTGCGATTCAGGTGGCTCAGGTATTGTAGAATTTGTGAATGCTTTCGATGCTGGAATTGCTGTAAATCCAATTAGATTTATACCAACAAAACATGGTGCGTTTGTCAAAAATTTAATCATTCCAGTGATGAATGGACCTAATCTTGGAGTAGTAGAATATAAATTTACATAT
>JAVWAR010000030.1:0-9119 GCA_036649955.1 Clostridia bacterium
AATAAGGCTGATGCAGCACGTGGCAAAATTTTTACAAAGATTGGTAGAGAACTTGCAGTTGCAGTAAAAGCAGGTGGTCCAGACCCAACAACAAATAGCAAACTATTTGATGTTATTCAAAAAGCGAAACAGAATAATATGCCAAATGATAATATTACACGTTCATTAAAAAAAGCAAGTATGGAAGGTACTGCTGGTGATAATTACGAATCAATCACTTATGAAGGTTATGGCGCTAAGGGTATTGCTTTTATTGTTGAGTGCTTAACAGATAATAGAAATCGTACTGCTGGTGATGTTCGCCATTTATTTGAAAAACATGGTGGTTCACTTGGAACGACTGGAAGTGTAACATATATGTTTAATAGAAAAGGCATTGTCGTTGTGGATGCTGAAAACAAAGATGAAGACGAAACAATGTTGCAGGCACTTGAATTAAACGCAGATGATTTTACGCGTGATGAAGATGTTTTTGTTATATCTTGTGACCCGTCAGATTGTCATGCTGTTGGTTCTGGACTTGAAAAAGCAGGATATACAATACTATCAAGCGAAGTTGAATATGTCCCAACAGGATTTATTACACTAGAATCGGACGACCAAGAAAAAGTAAGAAAATTAAAAGATAAACTTGAAGAACTTGATGACGTTCAAGAAGTATATACTAATGCCGAACTTGACGATATCGAAGAGGAAGATGAATAAGTGATTATACTTGGAATTGACCCAGGGTACGCGATTGTTGGCTTTGGTGTTATTGAAAAAGATAGAACTGGAAAATGCAAAGTTATAGACTATGGCACTATTGAAACTCACAAAACCGAAAAGTTTGCAGATAGATTGTCTAAAATTTATGATGGCATTAAAGTTCTTATTGCAAAATATAAACCAGATGCCGTTGCTCTTGAAGAATTGTTCTTTAATAATAATATCACAACAGGTATTGCAGTTGCAGAGGCTAGGGGTGTAATCATTGTTGCACTTATTCAAGAGTGTGTAAATTTATTTGAATATACGCCTCTTCAAATAAAGCAAGCAATGACTGGAAATGGGCGCGCGGAAAAACAACAAGTTCAGTATATGACACGTATGATTTTAAACTTGAAAACAATTCCTAAACCTGATGATGCAGCAGATGCACTTGCAGTAGCACTTACTTGTGCTCAGACTAATAATATTTTAGGTAAAAATAACTTAGTATAGGGGAAAATATGATAAACTTTTTAAAAGGTACAATCGAAGATATTGGTGAAAACCAAATTATTCTTGACGTTGCGGGTGTTGGTTTTGAACTTGTATGTTCTTCATCGGCTACAAAGAGTTTCAAGAGTGCTGAAAAAGTAAAAATTTTAACATATTTGCAAGTTAGAGATGATGCGCTTGTTTTATTTGGATTTAAAGATAGACTGGAAAAAGACATGTTTGAAAAGTTGCTTACGGTTTCAGGCATTGGCCCTAAAATGGCAATAACAATTTTGTCTGGAATTTCTGTAACAGATTTTGCGGTTGCAGTGTTGAATGCTAATGTTAAAACACTTTCAAGCATTAAAGGGCTTGGAAAGAAAACTGCCGAACGCATTATTGTCGAACTTAGAGAAAAGGTTTCAGGCATGAGTAATGACTCGCTTGAATTTTTAAATAACAAACAAGAAACATTGAATGCAGAAATAGTTGATGCTGTTTATGCATTAATTGCTCTTGGAATAAATAAAACAAACGCAACAACACTTGCAACTGATACATACAAACAAGGCATGAAAGCAGAGGATGTTATTCGTGAATGTTTGAAAGGAATGGCGAAGTAATGCAGATTGAAGAAGAAGATAGATTTATAACAAGCAATCTTACAGCCGAAGATACAGAGGTTGAGAATAAACTTAGACCTAAAACAATGAATGAATATATAGGTCAGAAAAAAGTTAAAGAAAACCTTAAAGTTTATATTGAGGCTACAAAAAAACGTGGTGAAGCACTTGACCATGTTCTTTTGTATGGGCCACCGGGACTTGGAAAGACAACATTAAGTTCAGTTATTGCAAATGAACTTGGTGCAGGTTTCAGGCTTACAAGTGGGCCAGCCATTGAAAAACCAAGTGACCTTGCGGCTATACTTACCAACCTAAATGAAAATGATGTACTTTTTATTGATGAAATTCATCGCATGAACCATGCAGTAGAAGAAATTTTATATCCCGCAATGGAAGATTATGCACTGGACTTTATAGTTGGAAAAGGTCCATCTGCTAGAAGTATGCGTTTAAACTTGCCAAAATTTACACTTATAGGTGCGACAACCAAAGCGGGCATGCTATCTAGTCCACTTAGAGATAGATTTGGAGTGCTTTGCAGACTTGAACTTTATTCAAAGGAAGAACTTTGTAAGATAGTTACGCGTTCTGCTGAAATTTTAAATATTAAAATTGACAAACAAGCGGCGCTAGAACTTGCAAGTAGAAGTAGAGGAACACCGCGTGTTGCAAATAGATTACTTAAACGAGTAAGGGACTTTGCAGAAGTTGCAGGGCTTGGAACAATTACAAGAGATATTGCAGATATTGCGCTTGATAAAATGGAAATTGACGAACTTGGACTTGATGCCGTTGATATAACAATTTTAAAGACAATAATACTAAAATTTAATGGTGGACCAGTTGGAATTGACACGCTTTCAGCAGCAACCAGCGAAGAATCGGCAACCATTGAAGATGTGTATGAACCTTATTTGTTGCAACTTGGTTTTATCACACGTACACCACGTGGACGAATTGCCTTAGCACCAGCATATGAACATTTACATTTAACACAAATTCCACAAGGAAAATTACAATAATGAAAACATCAGATTTTTATTATAACCTGCCCGAAGAACTCATTGCTCAAACGCCTATCGAACCTCGTGATAGTTCAAGACTGCTTGTATATAATAGACAAAACAAAACTATTTCTCATGAAATTTTTCATGATATAATCAATCATTTAACTGATAATGATGTACTGGTTATAAACAACACAAGAGTTGTGCCAGCACGTCTTTTTGGTGTAAAAAAAGATTGCACGGGTAAAATTGAAATTCTACTTTTAAAAAGATTGAACCTTACAGATTATGAGGTTTTAGTAAAACCTGCAAGACGTGTGCAGATTGGTGCTGAAATTATATTTTCAAATAACCTATCTTGTAAAATAATTGACAACACCGATGCTGGTGGGCGAGTTATTCATTTTAATGTAAAGCAAGGCTCTCTTGAAAACGCACTTCACGAAGTTGGAGAAATGCCTTTGCCACATTATATTAAGGAAAAACTGAAAGACCCTGAAAGATATCAAACTGTATATTCAAAAGTAGAAGGTAGCGCAGCAGCACCAACGGCGGGCTTACATTTTACAACCGAATTGCTTGAACGAATTAGGGCAAAGGGTGTTAAAATTGAAGAAGTAATGTTGCATGTTGGACTTGGGACATTTAGACCCGTTCAAATTGAAGACCTTACAAAGCACAAAATGCATAGTGAACATATTGAAATAACCGCGGACGTTGCTAAAAGATTAAACGAATATAAAAAGCAAGGCAAGAGAATCATAGCAGTGGGAACTACTAGTGTTAGAACACTAGAAAGTGCAACGAACAATAATTCAGAGATAGAACCGGTTATAAAAGAAACGGATATCTTTATATATCCGCCATATAAATTTAAGTTCGTTGATGCACTTATTACAAACTTTCACTTACCAGAAAGTACTCTTATAATGCTAGTTTCATCATTTGCAACGCGCGAAGAAGTGCTTGGACTTTATGAAACAGCAGTTAAAGAAAGATATAGATTTTTTTCATTTGGCGATAGCATGATGATTGAATAAAAACTATTATATAATAAAGGATAACAAATGGAAGAATTTGAATTTAAAGTAAAACAAAAATGCACAAACAATTATGGTAGAATTTGTGAACTAAAAACACCACATGGCGTTATTGAAACGCCAGTTTTTATGCCAGTGGGAACTCAGGCAACGGTTAAAGGTTTAGAGCCTGAGGAACTTGAAAAACTTGGTGCACAAATAATTTTATCAAATACATACCATTTATTTATAAGACCAGGTGAGGAACTAATTGCAAAGGCAGGCGGTCTTCATAAATTTATGCACTGGAATAAACCAATTTTAACAGATAGTGGAGGCTTTCAGGTTTTTTCCTTGTCAAAACTTAGAAAAATTACTGATGAAGGTGTAGAATTTCGTTCGCACGTTGATGGTAGTTTGCAGTTTATATCACCAGAAAAGGCAATAGGCATACAAAATAAACTTGGCAGTGATATAGTTATGGCTTTTGATGAGTGTACGCATACTGATATTGGTTATGAAAAAGCAAGACTTGCTATGGAAAGAACGTTGTCTTGGCTTGATAGATGCTATAAGGTTCAAAACAATCCAAAACAAATGTTGTTCCCAATAGTACAGGGGAATATTTTTGCAGATTTAAGACTGGAAAGTTTAAAACGAACACTACCATACGCAAAAGTTGGATTTTCAATAGGTGGTTTATCGGTTGGAGAGCCAAAACCGAAAATGTATGAAATGTTAGACGTTTTAGCACCACACTATCCTGAAAACAAAGCACGCTATCTCATGGGTGTGGGAAGTCCTGATTGTTTAATTGAAGGCGTTATTCGTGGAATTGATATGTTTGACTGCGTATTGCCTACACGTATTGCAAGAAATGGAACAGCGTTTACTAGTGAAGGAAAAGTTATAATTAAAAATGCAAAATATAGGGAAGACTTTACAGCACTTGACCATAATTGTGATTGCCCTGCATGTAAAAATTACACGCGCGCGTACATTAGACATCTTATGAATGTAAATGAAATGCTTGGCGCTAAACTTATAAGTCTTCACAACTTGCATTACTTAACGCACTTAATGGAAGACATAAAATCAGCAATCAGAGAAGATAAATTGCTTGAATTTAGAGAAGAATATTTAAAAAAGACCGGCTATTAAACTTATTTGACAAAAATTGCAGAGAATATATGATAATTTGGTTGCATTTTTTGCTCAAAGACTATAAACTAAGAGAATAACAATAAGGAGAATGATTATGTTAAATTTATTACTTGCAGATACTGCAAATCCCGGAAGTTCATGGTGGATATACGTTGTGCTAATTGTACTTGTAATCGCTATGCTTGTTCTTCCTACAATTTCTAACAATAAACAGAAAAAAGCATTCAATAACATGGTAGAAAATCTACATGTTGGAGATGAGATTCGTACTATTGGCGGAATTATTGGTAAGGTTACAAAAATCAATAGAAAAGGTGATACTCAAACTTTCTTACTAGAAACTGGCGCTAAGGGAAGCAAAACAATTATGGAGTTTGATATTGCATCAATAGGTGTTGTACTTAAAAGTATAGTTGCCAAAACTGATGACAAGAAAGACGAAGTTAAGGTTGAAGATGCTTCTAAAACAACTGCTGATACCGAAGTTAAATCAGAAGATACTGCTATTGCTAAGGTAGAAGATAAACCTGCTGAAACTGCACAAGTAGACAATAAAATTGTTGTTGAAAATGTTAAAGAAGCAAAAAAAGAAGATAAAAAAGTTAAAACTTCTAAATCAAAAAAATAACTTAATTAAAATAATTAACCACAGGGCAAGCCTTGTGGTTTTATTTTGCGTTTGTTTAGCATACGTGGTTTTATTTTGCGTTTGTTTAGCATACAATGTACAAAAATAACAAAGAGGTATATTATGTTAGCAAAAACAACAAATATGGAAGTTAATATTAAGAAAAATGTATTAAACTTTTTTTTAGCGGGAATAATAAGTGTAATTCTATCACTGGGTTTAATACTTATTTTTGCATTGTGCATAAAGGTTTTCTCCTTGACTGACTCATGGATAACTCCTGTTAATTATATTATAAAAATTGTAAGTATTTTTATAGCCACTCTTATAATAACTAAGGATGGCAAGCATGGAATGAAAAAAGGTATTATTATGGGCTTGTTTTATACCGTTTTTGCAACAATCGTTTTTTCGGTTATTGCAGGACAATTTATCTTTGATATTTCTCTTGCTCTTGATCTTGGTTTTGGTATTTTACTAGGCGCAATTTGTGGCATAATTTCTGTAAATATACCGCGTAAGTCACGAATTTAGTAAATCTGCTTATTTTAACTTAGTTGTCCTTATAATTTGTTTAAAAAAGTCTTGACCCTGATAGATAAAACCATTATACTTATAGTATTGTTTAAATAAATTAAGGAATAGGGCTGATGAAAAAAACTAAGCAAAGACTTCCAAGAAAAAAAGTCAATAAAAAAATATTATCAAGTATTGCATTTTCTTTTATAGGCATCATCATTATTATAGGTCTAATTTTTTCCTGTGTACCGATGGCGTTTGGACAAACCAATTATAAAGGTTTAATTGCAAACTTACGAAAATCAAGTGATATTACTAATGCTGTTTATGCAGAATATGATATTGTTGGTAATTATTCAGAGAACCAACTTAACTCTGCTAAAAATGATATTAATAAAATTCTTTCGAAATATGGATATATAAATAATAATATCTTTGTTTCTGGTAGCGATAAACTTCGTGTTGAGGTTACAAAACCTGATGAAAGTTATAATTTATCAACAGTGTCACAAGTTTTAGACCAAGTTAACTCAGGGTTATTTGACCTTCGTCTTGCAACTTCTGATACTGAAAGTTATCTTAATGGTAGGGAACATATTGAAAAAATTTATATACAATCTTATCGTGAAGTTCACTACGTTACTGTAAAGTTTAATAAAGAAGGTAAGGAAAGATTTAAAAAACTTACCACTGATGCAAGTGCATCATCTTCTGCATGTTATTATGTTTTCATGGGTGGCAAACCTTATCCATCTGAAAGTGGTGCTAAGGTTGAGGTTAAAGAAGTTAATAGTGAAGGGATTATGACTCTTGGTTTTGAAGACTATACATCGGCTGAATATTATATGCTTGCATTTAATTTCGGTTGCTTAAATATTGAACTTAATTCAGATTCACAAACAACAGGCACGATGACGAATATATATAGTTATAATTCTCTGTGTTCATCATCACTTTATGCAGCACTGATTATTGCTTCATTAATAATTATAATTGCACTCATTATTCTTTTGGCAGTACGTTATAAACTTTTGGGACTTATGGCAATTCTGTGCTTTACAATAATGAATATTTTTGGTCTTATAATCTTGAATGCAATGACGTGGATTGAATTTAATTCATCAGCAGTATTTGGTATGCTTATTGCAGAAATTATATTAATTTTGCCATTGTTCTTAACACTAGAAACTATGAGGGAAGAGGCGCTTAAAGGTAAAACCATAAGTGCATCAATAAGTACAGGTTTTGAAAAAATATTGTTTCCAACTATAATCATTACTTCAATGTGCTTGGGCATGGGATTAATTATGAGCCTGTGTGGAGTATCTTCAATGAAAGTATTTGGTTCACTAATCTCGTTATTTGCAATTTTATCAGCAACTGCTGGACTTGGATTGCTACGCGGTTTTATTATGATGTTATCATCATACCACATAGAAAATCCTAAACTATATGGCATGCAAACAACTAGTGCAAATGAGGAGGAAACCATAGATGTTGAATAAAAAATTATTTTCGAATTTGAAATATTATTTAATTGCAAGTGCTGTTTTATTAATAACAGGAATTATAGTAATACTATCAGCAGGAATGAATTTATCAATTCAGTTGGGTGGTGGTTACCAAATTGACATTAAACTTAATAACACATTAACCGCAGAAAATGCAATAAATGGTGCAAGTGACGTGTTAAATAAAAATCACTTAATAGTTGAAGAATCATTTACGCAAGACAAAAAAATTGATAATTACGCATCAATTAGAACCAATGCAAAAGATTTCAATGACACCATTAAAAATGAAATTGCTGACAAACTTGGCATTGATAAATCTGCTGTAACGGTAAGTAAAATTGGTGCAACAGAGTCAACATCATATATAATGTATGCAGTACTTGGAATTATCATAACAGCAGTATTTGCATTTTTGCTTGGACTTATAAGATATTCTGCGCTTACAGGAATTAGTTTAGCATTTATTACAATTCATACAACGCTGATAAGTACATCAATTATGATATTTACAAGAGTATTATTTACTACATCATCAATTATTTCAATTACGGCGTTATCTCTTGTGGCACTTATTATAAGTATTGTTATTTTAGAAAATAACAAATCACAATTAAATGTCATAACCTTAGAGAAAGGTAAAACATTCTCTGATAGTTTAATTTTATCAGTCAATAAGAATATTAAAATGACAATAATCATATCTTCTTGTATATTGTTATTTGCATTTATAATGCTCTTTGCTGGCAATATTGCATCAATAATGTTTTCACTAGCAATTATCATTTCACTAATCAGTGCATTGTATTCATCACTTGTTGTTGGAATGAGTATTGAAGCCAAACTTCATGAGGGAAGGGCTTATAGACAAAAGAAAAAATTAAGCAAAAATAAAAGTAATTAACTTTTTACCCTTTCAAATGAAAGGGTTTTTTAAAAAGAATTATGGAAAAAATAACATCAAAAAATCTTAACATTAAACTTAAAAACCTGCTAAATAAACGCGGGTTTGTTCTTGATGAAGAAATTGATAAATTTTTAAACCCAAAACTTAGTGACATGCTAGACCCAATGAAACTTACGAATATGAATTTTCTTAAATCAAGACTAACCCAGGCAATAACTCAAAATGAAACCATTGTTATTTATGGCGATTATGATGCTGATGGAATCTGTGCATCAACAATCTTATATAAATATTTCAAAAGTAAAAACTTATCCGTAAACGTTGTAATACCAAGAAGATATGAAGATGGTTATGGACTTAAAAAAGAAGTTATTGATGACATAGCGGACACATATTATCCAGACTTATTAATAACTGTTGATTGCGGTATTACAGCAATAGACGAAGTTGAATATATAAAAGAACTGGGTATTGATGTTATTGTAAACGACCATCATGAACCGCTAAACGAACTGACAGCATGTATAGTTGTTGACCCTAAGATTGATAAGAGTTA
>JAVWAR010000031.1:0-8926 GCA_036649955.1 Clostridia bacterium
AAATAGTATCCATCATTCCTGGCATACTAGCCCTTGCACCACTTCTAACAGAAACAAGTAAAGGATCTTTAACATCCCCAAACTTTTTACCCGTAAGTTTTTCAATTTCTTTAACACCACTAAAAATTTCTTTAATGATAGATTCATTGATTTTGCCACCATCAGTATAATACTGTGTGCATGCCTCAGTTGTAATTGTAAAGCCATGAGGAACGGGCAAACCAATATTGGTCATTTCTGCTAAGTTAGCACCTTTGCCACCTAACAAATTTCTCATATCTGCCTTTCCTTCGCTGAAAAGGTAAACATATTTACTAGTCATATTTTCTATTCTCCTTTAATTTTCTTCCTTGCAGATTATAACATATAGAATAGCCTTTAAGCAACTATTTTAAGGCACTATTATCAACATTATCTATGATAAATAGTAATTAAAAAGTTGATTTTATTTTTTTGAATAAACTTTTAAGAAAAAAGTAGCCCTGCTACTTTTAATAAGTTTTCAATATATATATAGTTTTACGAATATGTTTTAATACAAAAAATTATGAGTTCAACAATTTTGTTAAAGCGACAATTTGTTCACCTGTTTTATCAGTTAAATACTTTGAAAGTAAAACAACAACATGCCTTGTTTCTTCCACTGAAACATTAAAAACTTTTTCATCAGTTTTTTGAAGTTTATACATAAGTTCCGCTTCCTTAATAGTCAGGCTTTCACCAAAAACCAAACCTTGCTTTGTAAAAATTACCGCACCTTCGCTAGAATTGAAACAAACAGCATCGTAATTACTATCAGTAACAAAAGAAATTCCATATCCCTGCTCATCAAGCAATTCTAATAGGAATTTAATAAAAGCAAATGAAGAATTAAAAGACAAATCATAAGCCAATGATTTAAGTAATTTCAATAACGAAACAAATAACCTAGAATCGCTTTCACCACCATCGCGTGAAAATCTGGAAACTATTTCAAGCGCAGAACAAGCAAAAACATACGCAGAATAATCTTTTGAAATATCAAAAAAACTATCAAAACACTCAGCAGATATTGCCACTTTCCCCGCCTTGCCCTCTGCAAAAACAAACTCCGCAAAACAACAAGGCTGAGTTACTGAAAGCAGTTTAGCGTTAGGTTTTCTAACACCAGTAAAACGAACTGAAATTTTACCTTGTTCTAAGCAAAAGATAGTGACAATTTTATCACTATCTTTGTACGGAAAAGATGAAATAACTATTCCCTTATCTTTGATATTCTCCATAATCCATTTCTTCCTTCGTCACTTTGCTATTTTGATTTACCTTATTTTTATTATTAATGTCGGTCGCTAAATGTTCGTTTACTGGTTCTAGCATACGATTTCTAAGCAAATAAGAACCAATCATTCCAGTATTGAAAAAACTTTCATGGCACACTTTCGCAACGTTAAGCGCCGTATTTGATGGTGTATATTTTTTCATCTTTTCGTTCTCCTTATGCTTTAATTATATACTTTTCTTATTCTTTTATACCTCTATTATTAAATAATTTAACCAGTACTATGTAATACATATCATTCGTAAACAACGTGTTTTGGTTGATTTAATGTAATATGTTACGCATACTACTTTAAGTCTTTTACATTATAGCCAAGACTCGACAATGTTTGCGTATCATCTCTCCATCCCTGTTTTGCTTTCACAAAAAGTTTAAGCATAACCGGAACTTCCAGCAACTCTTCAAGGTCATGTCTAGCCATAGTTCCTATTTTTTTAAGCATGTTCCCTTCGCTTCCAATAACGATTGCTTTATGCGCTTCACGTTCCACAATAAGTTCGGCCTCAATAGTTGCACATGTTAAATCTTCTTCAAAACTTACAATGTCAACCGCTATTCCGTGTGGCACTTCTTCTTGTAAATATAACAATGCTTTTTCACGAATAATCTCACTTGCCATAAATCTTACCGTCTTATCAGTATATGTATCGGTAGGATAAAGAGGTTCGCCCTCACTCAAACAATCAACAAGTGCTGTTTGAAGTTTGTCAATATGCTTTTTCTTTTTAGCCGATAATGTGAAAAATGCTTTTACATAATTAAACTTATTTAACTTGTCAAGTTCAGGAAATAACTGAACATAACTCGTTAAATCAATCTTATTTATAACTACAAATACAGGGTATGTGGCATGTTCATATTTCTCAATAAGTTTATAATCTCGTTCATCAATACGCGTTGCATCAAGAACAATTATCAACGCATCAATTCCCTGCGTTGCCGTATCTGTTGATTGTTTCATATATTCGCCAAGTTTATTCTTTGGCGCCTGAACTCCCGGTGTATCTAAAAACACCATTTGATAATCAGGTTCATTCTTAATTCCTATAATTTTAGTGCGTGTTGTTTGTGCTTTTGGTCCAGTAATTGAAACTTTTTCGCCAACCAGTTCATTTATTAAACTACTTTTGCCTACATTAGGTTTTCCAATTACCGCAATAAATCCTGTTTTAAACATAATTTCCACCTCACACATTTATTATATCACACTATCTTAACTTTTCAAACTCTACCATATATTTTTCTTCTTTTTCTTTCATTATTTTAAAATCACTATCTTTTATATGGTCATAACCAAGTAAATGCAATAAGGAATGAATTGTTAATTTAATAAGTTCAAATGTGAGTGAGTTTTCATATTCTTTTGCCTGCCGTCTAGCAACGGTTTTGCAAATCAAGATATCTCCAAGCAATAACTTATTTGTATCATAATCCATTGATATAATAGACTCTTCACTTTTAAAGTTTATTATTTCTCCCGCCTTAATATGTAATGATGGAAAAGATAAAACATCAGTTACCTTGTCATTTTCACGCGTTCGCTTATTCACGGCACGCATATCTTTTGAACTAATCATCGTTAAACTTACTTCAATTTTAGAAAAAT
This sequence comes from Clostridia bacterium, assembly GCA_036649955.1. GTDB lineage: Bacteria > Bacillota > Clostridia > Christensenellales > UBA1242 > JAVWAR01. The sequence goes on from JAVWAR010000031.1 coordinate 2,925, forward strand.
CTTGACCTTCTCCACGCAAAACAGCCTCCGCTACTTTTTCAAGAAGTTCAGACTCTTCTCTTTTTATTCTAGTTTGAATATCTAAAATCATACGTTCTCCTAACTTATTGTATAGAGTTTTAAAACATAAGCATCAACTCTCACAATCACTCCGTTTCTATTTATTGCAAAACTGATGTTTTCAACCGCGCCATCGGCAGAACGTTCTAGCGCCTCACTTTCCGCTTGTGCTTTAATGATATGTTCTACTTCACTAAATGGTTTAACTTTTTGCCTAACCATCTCTCTATATATTATACACCTTTTAGTAAAAGGTACAAATAAATTTTTAAACACTTTTACTTCTATAATTTGTGTACTTTGTTCATCAAAAACCTTTCGCTCTTTCAATGATGGGTGCGTCAGATATAGTTCTGTTTCCGTTTTAGTTTTACCAGTATATTCAAGTTTGGTATTTTCTTCATTATATAAAACACTTCCCATACTTTGAGTCGCAAGAACTATCTTGCCCTGAGCATTTTCAAGGTTATTACCTTTTATTAAGATATCACCATAATTTACTCTATCATTCTTTTTAACATTGGGCTTGCCCATTATTGTGTCTATACTCATAATCATTCCAGAATATGGAGCAACAATATCTGCCCCTTTTTGGTGAGTTACCATTTGTGCTTTTTTAAGATGTACTATACATTTGACACCCTTTATTTCTATTACGCAGGCAGATACATCATTAAGCGAAGTAATAATTGCATACTCTGCCTTATCAATATCAATATTCTTTTTAAGTTGTCCTTCGCATAAACCATGCTCACGCAAAATTATGCTTGCTCTTTGCCTTGTTTCAATGGGCATATTTTTATAATACATCTCATCAATTTCTATTTTATGAATTATGCTAATATATGAAAACCCAATAGTAAATGATAAAATGATACCAATTACAGCACCAATTACTGCAAAAAATCTTTGTGCTATTGTAATAATGCCAGAGTTGTTTAGAACTTTTATTTTATAACATTTAAAAAACTCTTTTTTTATTGCATCATTATAATCATTTTCATTAATAGAAAAAACCAACGTTTTATTATGACGCCATATGTTTTTCAACCTATATATTGAAAGTTTCATTAAAAGTGAAGATAAGTTTAGACCCGTTATTTCAACCTTAACATTCGTTTTTTTATTAAATATTCTCATAATTAACACCAAAAATATATCCAGTAATTACAATTTCACCTTTTGTTAAATTTCTGATAAGCAGGTTTTTTCCAGTAACCACAACATTGTATTTTTTATACTTCACAACAATTTTTTCATCAGTTAGTTCTATTAATTTTTTAAAACCCTCTATACATACAAGCCTATTAGAAAGATGAAATATTTTAAGATTAAGTCCATCATTAATTTCATCAAGCCCACTAGTTTTTATTATCTCTTCAATAAACATACATCTCTCCTAAAAGTTATATTACATTTTATGAATTTGCATACAAAAAAAGACGCATAGTGCGTCTTTTTTTAATAACTTATGTTGTTCTTGTTATGATTTATAATTTTATTAAAAGAAATAATTTGCCTTGTGTTTTGATTTTGGTCTAGCCAACGCCTCTCCAATAATCATGTTTTTTATTGTTTCATCAGAAGGTTCTTCATCAGATGAAACTTCTGAACCTTGACCATTATTATAGTTTCGTTCCCTAAGCCTTGTCGCATATTCTTCTCGCGTCATAGGATTTGCTATAAGTTGACTGAGTTCTTCAAACGTACTCCTTCCCGTGTTTACATTGTTATTGTTAATAGTTGAATTGTCACCACCGACTGAAACTGATGGCGTTAATCTAGAATCGTATGACGAGTAATCTCGTGTATTCATACTATTTGTTCTAGGTAGTGATGCCATAAGTTCATCAGCATATGAACGTATTATGTTTTGTTGTCTTTGCGGATACATTTTTTCAACAGTATCATACGAAGCATGCGAACCCATAGTTTTAAGCATTTGCTCAACTTCCACTCTTTTTTCAAGTTGAGTTCTATTGTCTTTCACAGAAATTTTACTTTCAACAACTTCCGGCTCTTTTTTAACTTCACTTTCGCTTGGATATAGTGCAGTGATTGTCTTCTCGCCTACGACAGAACTTTTCTTTTTATTATGTCGTTCTTTATCTTTTTTGATATCAACTTTATGTACTCGTGGTTTTCTATTGCCTACGCCTGAAAACCATTTATGTTTTTCACCCTTAGGTTTACTCTTATCCATTGGCGAATTATTTTTTTTATCTTCTGCTTTCTTTTTTTTATTTGGCATTAGGATGTAAATAATGATACATAACAGAAAAAAACCAAATGTTGCCAATATTAAAATATATGCTGTATCCATTTTTACCTCCCTATCCCTATGTTATTTAAGACTCGTAGCCACCATATCCGCCACCCCTACGAGTTGACTTTTTATCATCTTTACCCGACGTAAGTCCTGAACGCATGGCAGTATCTGCCTGTAAATTTTCCATATTATAATAGTCCATAAGTCCAAGATTTCCCTTCATTAACGCTTGTGCAATAGCCTTTGGAATTTCACCTTGTTTTTCTATCAGTGCAGATTGCATTTCAACCATTTTCGCTTTCATTTCCTGTTCAAGTGCAAATGCCATACTTCTACGTTCTTCCGCCTTTGCCTGTGCAATTCTCTTGTCTGCCTCCGCACTATCTATTTTAAGTTGTGCGCCAACATTTCTACCAACATCAATATCTGCAATATCAATAGATAAAATTTCATAAGCAGTTGATGTATCAAGCCCTTTGTTTAGTACAGTACTTGATATAAGGTCAGGGTTTTCAAGAACAATACCATGATTTTCAGCACTGCCCACTGTGGTTACAATACCTTCACCAACACGTGCAATAATGGTTTCTTCATCTGCTCCACCAATCTGCCTACGCATATTACTTTTAACAGTAACCTTCGCTTTTACTTTAAGTTCAATGCCGTCTTTTGCAATAGCGCTGATAAGTGGTGTTTCAATAACTTTTGGTACAACCGAAACTTTAATAGCCGCATAAACATCTCTTCCCGCAAGGTCAATGGCCTTTGCTGTTTGTAATGTAATATCAATTCCTGCACTATGCGCTGCAATAAGTGCTTTGACAACACGAGTTACATCACCGCCTGCAAGAACATGCGTTTCAAGTTCATCAATACTTATTTTTAGTCCAGCCTTCGTTGCCGAAATATAAGTATCAACAATAGCCCTAACATTTACTTTACGCATTTTCATACCAAGTAACCTGAACATCGAAACATGTGCACCAGACACCAATGCTCTCGTCCACAACCTTATAGGTACAAAAATAATTAACAATACAAAAAGTACAAGAACCACGCTTGCAACAACAATCCCAGCAATCGCTCCACCAGAAAGTGCCAATAATAATTTATTTGTTATCATAATTTCTCCTTAATATATCTTAATATATATTTCAAGTAAATCTCGTTATATTATGCTTTTTCTACATGATAAGTTTCATCACATATGTCTGTGATAACAACACTCGTTCCATAATAAATATATTTTTTTGTGGAAATAACATCAATAACTTCGCCATCAATATCAACTTTACCACAAGGTTTAAGGTCCGTCACCGCAATACCCTTTTTGCCTATCATTTTGTTTTGTTCTCTCAACTTTTTCTTATCAGTTACAGGCAAGGTCGTCTTATTCTCAAATAACGAAGTTTTTGCAAGTGCGCCATACTTCGCAGAAAGAACAAGAATAGAAACAATAATTCCAATCACAAATACATAAATTAAAATAATATATGTGATATATAAAACAATTTCAGTAGCACTAAGTCCGTGTTCAATAGTTCTAGCAACCGTGCCAACTATCATACATAAAAAACCACCAATTCCAAAGACACCAAAGCCCGGAATAAAAAGTTCAAGCATAACCAAAATTAAACCAATTCCCAAGAACACGCCAGCAAAGACAGACATACCAGTAAAAAGTGTAACAAATTCCGACATACTCTCAACTCCTTGATTTCTTTTTTGTAGTATCATTATACCATATACATAAACGTTTGTGAATACCCTTTTTGAAAATACTAAATATGTTTTCAAAGTATGATAAACTTGCTAAAAAATAAAAATTTGCACAAAAAAAGCGGGCTTATAAACCACCCGCTTCGTGAGGAAGCAAAATTTGGGGGACTCTGCTTCTTTTAATATAATAGCACACTAAAACATAAAGTACAATACCCTTTCATGAAATATTTTGATTTTTTTATACTTTTCCTGTACGTTTGTAGTAAAAAAGATACTGCTGAGCATATCCAGATAACTCTGAAAACAATGATACAAAGTATATTCTCATTTCTTTTCTAGATTTAAGTGTACCATGAAATTGAGTTTTATATACCTTTTCAATCCACGTGTCCACTGGAAAAACATTCATTTTTGAAAGCCCAAAAAGCAATATGCAATCTGCAACCTTATCACCTACACCCATAAGTTTTAAAAGTTCTTTTTTCGCATTTTCAGTACTCATACTTTTCATATTTTGTAATAAATCTTCCGTCAAATATTGGACTGTTTGAAATAAATATTTTGCCCTGTATCCAGCATGAAGAGATTCGAAAAATTCAAGTGGCTTTAATTTTAACTCTTCAAGTGTTGGGAAAGCATAATATTCTCCCATATTTTTACCTGCACCCAAACATAACAATTCAATAATCTTCTTTATTCTAGGTATATTATTACTCGCAGATATAATAAATGATATAATCATTTCAAAAGTATCGTTTTTTATTATTCTGATACCCCTTCCAAAATTTATAGCATCCCTTAATACCTCATGACATTCAAGACTCTCATTGATAATATCATAATCTCTATCCAAATCAAAAAAATTAATAAAATATGGTATATCTTTGGTTATAATTTCATAACCATTATCTTTATTGTTGATAATTGCACGTTTGTTTTTTGAAAAACATAAATAACCACTATCGGTAGTTTTAAATCTAAAAATTTGACCACACAGTAAAGTATGCTCACAATTAAACTTATTTTTGTCTTTTATTATAATTTTATTATTTTGTAATTCATAACATTTCATATTTTTATTATATCACAAGTTAGTTTTTATCGCAATAAATAGACAAAATTTGAAATTAATTGTATAATACAAATATGTGGTTTGTATATTCAAAATTCAAATTTAATAAATGGAGAAAATATAGCATTGCCAAAAGGCAATCTATTTTGCAAGCAGTAGAAGATAAACAAGCAAAAAAACAACACCGACCACATTTACCGGTCAATATCAAAAATGACAAAGATTGGGATTGCTATGGCATGTTTGAAGTAAAAGGCGGAAAGCAGACCTTATATCTAAATATAAATGTTTTAACGGACATCTCACTAAGATTTCATGCACTAGAAAGTGTTATCCATGAAGGAAGACACGCACTACAATATAAGATTGTAAGTCAAGATAAATTGCCATTTTTTGCGTTTCGTGCTAAAAAATGGAAGAAAAACTGGCAAGGTTATATTTCAAATAATGAAAACGTTACCGCTTATGGAATGCAATCTGTCGAACGTGATGCTCAAAAATATACAATGATTGAACTTGAACGTTTAAAATTTAAATATCGCAATGAAGGTGATTTTGAAAAGACCTTTTCGGCTCTTGAAAAACGTTATACGTCTACCAAAGACAAGGCGCGTAAAGAATTTGGCGTTTTCTATAATTACAAAATCAACAAAAAAATAGATAGGAAAATTCAAAACAGCAAATAACAAACAGCAAAATAGTAAATAGTAAACAGAAAATAGCAAGATAAATTCCATTGCTTTATCAACGTAACTATTTAATTGTATTTTAGCATAAAAACTGCGTAAAACCGCGCAAAACCAGCGTAAAATAAGCGTAAAGTCTGAATAAATACGCGTAAAATACGCGTAAAATTTGCACAAAAAAAAGAGGGCTTTG
>JAVWAR010000032.1:0-8739 GCA_036649955.1 Clostridia bacterium
AATTGGAGCCAATTACTGTTGAAGAGGCTATTGAGAACTTTGAACTTATTGGGAATAGTTTTTATGTATTTCTTGATAAAGATACACAAAGAATCAATGTCATTTATAAAAGAAATGATGGCGAATATGGTTTAATTGAAACGCGAGTTTAAAAATTATTTAAAATAGAAGCACAAATTGTGCTTCTATTTTTTATTGTTTTTTAATAATAAATTTATATATTCTTCATCTGGAATTTCTGTTTCAATGGTAGGTGCGGTGTCTTCTTCATTTTCCATTGGAATTAAATTAATTACAATACCAGTGCGAGTTGTGTTTGGATATATTTTTGTTGAAAGTCTAATATAATCATGAAAGCCTTTTTTATAAATAATAATAGTGACCGCTTTTAATGAGGAAGACAACAATATTTTTGTTGTAAGTCCATCTTTATCTGTATAATAATAATCACGACTATCTGTTATACAAACCGTTGCACTTTCAATGGGTTTGCCGTCAAACTTATCTATTACTTTTATAATTAAACACGAATTGCTATTATTTAAGTATGATGCTGTTACCATAATTGTGCTTGTTTCAATTATAAAAAAAATCGCAAAACAAATGCTTAAAAATATATAAAACTTCTTCATATACTATTATATTTTTTTAAATTGCAATTTATACTTATAATATGTATACTATTGTTATGAGTATAGAAATTAATAATTTATCTTTTAAATATGACGATGCAAAAGTTCTTGCAGATGTAAATATTGTGATACCTTCACATTCTTTTGTCTTGCTTGCTGGTGTTTATGGAAGTGCAAAAAGTACTCTTTTAAAATGTATCTCTGGACTTGAAAAGTATGAAGGTGAAATAATCTGTGATGATGTTGTTTTAGACAATACTAAGCCTTTATTAAATAGAAATTTTTCATATTTGCCATCCAAGCCATTGCTACTAAGACATAAAAGTGTAAAACAAAATTTATACTATCAATTAAAAGTATGCGGTATAAACAAAGAAAATTATATTAAAAAAGTAAACTCATTACAATTATTTTATGATATAAATAGTATTATGAATAAAAGAGTTTCGAAATTGAATTTATTTGAAAAGCAAGTTTTGTGTTTTCTAAGGTCAATAATAAAGTCACCTAAATTAATAATGATAGATACATTAGATGGGTTAAGTGACAATGAAAAAGAGCAATATCTTAAAATTGTTATAAGTTATTTTTATACCAGTGATGTTTCTATAATTTATACCGAAGAAATAAAAACTGCAAATTCTATCAACTTTACATTAAAATTGTATATAGAAAGTGGTATTTTAGTCAAATTTAATGAAAAAGATTTTTTATATGATAATATTGATACGCTATATAAAGCAATTTTTACCGGTGATTATGTTTTGTTTTCTGTGATGGTTGATGGTGAAAAATATATAATTGCCAGCACAAATAATTGTGCAAAATTTGAGGAAAGTTATTTAACTTATAAAGAATTATTATTGGCAGTTTCTAAAAATCCAAAATCAATAATTTTTGATTCTTTAACATTCGAAAGAATATGATAAAAGTTACTTGTGTTTTTGCTTAAATTTTGGTATTATTATATTGATATAAGGAAGGTCAATTTATGATTAAAGAAAATTCAAACTTCTCTGAAATCGTAAATGTTTTGCTTAACTCATACTGTGAGAATTCAGCAAGAGATATGATAGATAAAGGGTTGTTTGGTAATTTTATGGCAATACTTAAAGATAAGGAATTGCTATCAACTGCTATAAAATTTATTGAGTGCAATCTTTGCTGTGCTCTTACTACCGAAAAAGCCTTTTTACATAGAAATACCCTTAATTATAGGCTAGATAAAATTAAAGACATTACTGGACTTAACCTTAAAAAGTTTAACGATGCAATGTGCTTTAAGTTGTTGATTACACTTATTGGATGTGATAAATGATAAATAAATTTTTAAAAAAACTATTTACAATTTATTTAAATCCTGCTTGTGAACTTATTTTTAACTCCAACTATGAACTTTTGGTTGCAGTTATTTTGTCAGCGCAGTGTACTGATAAGAGAGTAAATGCTGTAACAAAAGAGTTGTTTAATTACTATAATACACCACAAAAGATGGTTGAACTTTCTTTAAGTGAACTTGAAGAAAAAATTTATTCTTGTGGTTTTTATCATAATAAAGCAAAGGCAATACTTTCTGCAAGCATTGATTTAATTAATAAGTTTAACTCAATAGTTCCGTGCGAGCATGAGCAATTACTTTCACTAAGGGGTGTTGGTGAAAAAACGGCAAATGTTGTACAAGCGGTAGGTTTTAATATTCCAAGAATTGCAGTTGATACTCATGTGTATAGACTTGCAAAAAGATTTGGATTTTCAAATGGCACAAGTGTAGGTCAAGTTCAAAAGGACTTGGAAAAAATTGTGCCTGTCAAAGATTGGATAAACTTTCACTATGCAATGGTTTTACATGGTAGATATGTATGTAAATCACAAAAACCATTATGCGAAAATTGCGGGCTCAAAGATGAGTGCAAATACTATAAAATAAATATAAATAAGAAGGGATGAAAATATGTTTTTAGATAGAGTTAAGATTTTTATAAAAGCGGGCGATGGTGGAAACGGTAAAACAAGTTTTCATACAGAAAAGTTTGTTCGTAAAGGTGGTCCAGATGGTGGAGATGGTGGTAATGGCGGGAATGTAATTCTTGAATGTGATCCATCACTTACAAACTTAGTTGATTTTAGATTTACTAAACATTTTCGCGCAGATAGAGGCGAGAATGGTGGTTCTAAAAATTGTACTGGTAAATCAGCAAAGAATTTAACAATAAAAGTTCCTTGTGGCACAATTATTAAAGATGTTGAAACTGATAAAATTATTGCAGATATGTTTTATCCAACAGATAAAATTGTAATTCTTGAAGGTGGACTTGGCGGAAGAGGAAATGCAAAATTTAAGACAAGCAGAAGACAAGCACCATCATTTTCTCAAAGTGGTCAAATTGTAAAAGAAAAAGAAATACTTTTAGAGCATAAGACTATTGCAGATGTTGCGCTTATTGGGTTTCCAAATGTTGGAAAAAGTTCACTTCTTGCAGTGCTTACTTCTGCGCATCCTAAAATTGCAAACTATCATTTTACAACATTGTCACCAAACATTGGAGTTGCACATGTTTATGATAAAAACTTTGTAATTGCTGATGTTCCAGGCTTAATTGAAGGGGCAAGTGAAGGTGCAGGACTTGGCCACTATTTCTTACGACATGTTGAACGTGCGAGAGTTTTGCTTCACATTATTGATATTTCAGGAATGGAAGAACGCGATCCATATAAAGATTTTAGAACGATTAATGAAGAATTGAAAAATTATGATAAGACTTTACTTGATAAAGAACAAATTTTAGTTTTCAATAAAATGGATGTTGATGGTGCAGAAAAAAATATGCAAAAGTTTATTACAAAACTTGAAAAATTGAAGAAAAAGTATCAATATGTGGCAATTTCAACAATTACAGGGAAGGGCCTTGAAGATTTATTAAAACTTATTTCTACCGAACTTGACCATGCGCCAGTTATTAAACCAATAGAATTTGAACCATTTGTTTATGAAAAATCAGACCCAGCACGTTATGAAATTGTACGTGATGATGATGGTGCGTTTGTTCTTATGGGTGGATTTATTGAAGAATTAATTAGAAATGTAGTTCTTTCAGACTATCAATCATTTTCTTACTTTCAAAAGGTATTAAAAGAAAAGGGAATTATTAAAGAACTTAAAAAATTGGGCGCAAATGAAAAAAGTATTATTCGTATTGCAGATACAGACTTTGAGTTTGTTGAATAGGAGAAAAAATGATTACTAGTAAACAAAGGGCAAGTTTAAAGGCACTTGCAGTAAATATAGAACCAATATTTCAAATTGGAAAAGAAGACATGACAGAGAATATAATTGAAGCAATAGATAAAGCATTATCTGCAAGAGAATTAATTAAAATATCTATTCTTCAATCATCAACAATTAACGGCAAAACTCTTGTAAATGAACTCGCTAGTGTATTAAAGGCTGAGCCGGTGGCTTGTATTGGCAGGAAAATGATAATATATAGAAAATCATGTAAGAAGGGTGTTAAACACATAGAATTTTAGTTTCAAATATTGTTGACATGCATGTGCATGTGTGTTAAAATTAATTTAATTTATAAAGACTATGAAAGTGTTATAGTAGTAAATTGTTTTCATACAGAGAGAATGAACCTTGGCTTAGAGTTCGTTTATGTTCAAATAGTTTGCGAAGTTCGGCATTGGAGTTGCTTCATTAAAAAGAAGCCGGAATAAACCGTAAAAATTGTAATGAGGCTAGATTTCTAGCGAAGTTAGGTGGTACCACGCTTTTATGCGTCCTATAAGTTTATAGGTCGCATTTTTTTTGGAGGAAATTATGAAAGAAAAGTTAATTGAAATTAAACAAAATTACGAGGAACAAATAAGCAAGGTTAAAGATGCTAGTGAAATAGAAAATCTTAGGGTTGAATATTTGGGCAAAAAAGGCAAAATAACTCTACTTATGCCTGAACTTAGGCTTGTGCCAAACGAACAGAAAAAAGAGATGGGTATGCTTATTAATGAAGTTAAAGGTTTTATTGAAAATTCGTTAAGTGTTTTAAAAGAAAAGAAAGAAAATGAATTGGTAATGGAAAAAATTAAAAACGCTAAACCTATTGATATATCGTTACCAGTTGATATTATTAAAGGTAGTTTGCATCCTAGAACGATAGTCCAAAAAGAAATAGAAGAGATATTTATTTCTATGGGATTTATTGTTGAAGATGGAAATGAAATTGAAACGGAATATAACAATTTTGATGCACTTAATGTTCCCGCAACTCATCCTGCACGTGATATGCAAGATACTTTTTGGCTGGATAATGGCCAACTTTTAAAAACTCATACAAGTGCTTCTCAAAATAGATTAATTAAAAAATATGGTACGCCATGTAAGATTTTATTGCCCGGTAGATGTTATAGAAATGAAGCCGTTGATATGTCACATGAGCATACATTTTTTCAGGTTGAAGGTATTGTAATTGATAAAAATGTTACTGTGGCAAATTTGATATATTTTATAAAAACAATGTTGACAGGTGTCTTAAAACAAGATATAGATATTCGTATGCGTCCGGGTTTCTTTCCTTTTACTGAGCCATCGTTTGAAGTTGATGCAAAGTGTCCTTTTTGTAATGGTAAGGGTTGTTCTTCTTGCGGTAAGTCTGGTTGGATAGAACTTGTTCCATGTGGAATGATTCATCCTAACGTTCTTAAAGAAGCAGGTGTTGATTCTGATATTTATAGTGGGTTTGCTTTTGGTCTTGGATTTGATAGACTTGTGATGATTAAAACAAAGTTAGATGATATTAGAAACTTTACATCAGGCAATGTAAAACTACTTAAACAATTTGGCTTGGATTTATAGGAGAATACAAAATGAAAATTTCACTTAATTGGATAAAAGATTATGTTGACCTTGAAGGTTTATCAACTGATGAGATTGTAACTCGTCTTGGTCTTGCAACTTGCGAAATAGAAGAAGTTATCAAGCGCGGTGACGACATGGATAAGGTTGTTTTTGCAAAAATATTGAAAGTAAAAGAACACCCATGCTCAAAAAAACTTCATATTTTAGAAGTTGATTCTGGTGAAGAATTATTGCAAATTGTTTGTGGAGCACCAAATGTATACGAGGGGATGGTTACGGCACTTGTTCGAATTGGCGGGAAAGTTTCTGGAAATAAAATTTCAAAAGCAAAACTTGGTGGAGAGGAAAGTTTCGGAATGTGTTGTTCAGAAGCCGAACTTGGAATAGGTAGTGATGATGATGGAATTATTGATATTCATGAAGATGTTGTAATTGGTCAAGACATAAAAGAATATTTCCCAATAAACGATACTATTATAGATATTGATAACAAAAGTTTGACTAATAGACCTGACTTGTGGTGTAATTATGGATTTGCGAGAGAGTTATCTGCAATTTTTAATCGTGAATTAAAACCATTACCAGTTGTTGAATTAAAAAACTTTGATGGACTTCAAAAAATTAAAATAAATATTAATACTGATGCGTGCCAAAGATATTCAGCAATTTCTGTTGAAAATATATCTATAAAAAAATCACCTATGATTATGAAAATCAGACTTAACTATTCAGGAATTCGCGATATTAATTTTTTAGCGGATGTTACAAATTATGTAATGTTAGAGATGGGTCAACCTATGCATGCATTTGATAATGAGGCAGTTAAAGGAATTAATGTAAACAATTCAAATGGTAAAATTGAGATGTTAACTCTTGAAAATGCCGTACATATTGTACCGGAAAATACAGTAGTTATTTGTGATGAGAACGATAAAGCCGTTGCGATTGCGGGGATTAAAGGTGGACTAAGGGCTTCAATAAACGAAGAAACGTCGAGTGTCCTTTTTGAATCTGCAACGTTTGATTCAGTAACAATTCGTAAATCTTCTAGAAAGATTGGATTAAGTACAGATGCCTCTCAAAGATATGAAAAGACATTAGATCCTTGTAATACAGAAATAGCGCTTGCAAGAGTTCTTGAAATTATAAAAAATGTAGATAAAAATATTGTAGTAACGTCATGTTTTTCTGATAATTTTCCAAAGCCATATAGTGAAAAGATTATTAAAGTTGCTCCATCATTTATAATTAATAGGCTGGGCATTGATATTGATACAAAGTTTATGAAGGACAAACTTCAAAGACTTGGTTTTGAAATTGATGATAAAAATGATGAATGGTTAATTAAAGTACCATCATTTAGAGCGACAAAAGATGTTGGAATTAAAGAAGATTTGGTTGAAGAAGTTGGACGAATGTATGGTTATGATAATATTCAACCACAGCCATTAAATTATAAATTGCAAACTGTGGCTCAGATTCCTGAGCATGTTTTGGAGTTTAAGGTTAAAAGATTGTTGGCAGAAAAATATGGGACGACAGAAGTTCATAGTTATATTTGGAATTATACTGATTTCAATAAACTTCATGGAATTGAAAGCGAATCTTTTATATCTCTTACAGATTCATCAAATTCTGGACAATCTGGTATACGAAGTAAAATTGTGCCATCTCTTTTAAAGTTTGTGGATGAAAATAAAAATAATTTATCTGATATACGTATACTTGAAATAGGTAGAGTTGTTGCAGGTAAAGATGAAAACAATATGGCAAAAGAGGAGAAAAAACTTGGTGTTGTTATTGCTTCTGAGAAAAGCGATGAAAGTGTTTATTTCGAACTGAAAAAAATAATAGAGAATATAAATTCATCTTTAATTTATTGTGACGTATCTTTTAAACCTTGTGATGCTGATAGTAATTATATGCATCCAGTAAATTCTTCTTCAATTATTGTTAATAATAAAAAAATTGGGGAGATGGGATTGCTACATCCATCAGTAAATAAACTGATTGATAAAAAGAAAACCATCGGAGTTATTGAACTTGATTTTACAAAACTTGTATGCAATGAAAGAGTTGATAAAAAAGTTCGGATTCCAAGTAAATATCAAAGTGTTTCAATAGATTTTAATTTTTTAATCCCTTTGAAGATGACTTATGCAGAAGTAATGGATATAATAATGCAATATAAGAATAAATTTATACAGAGTATTCAATTAAAAGATGTTTATGAAAACAATGAAGTATTGTGTGATAATAAAAGTATGACATTTGAATTTGTTATTTCAAGTAGCGACCATACTCTTACTAGTGAAGAGATTGATAAGTTTACAAATAAAATTCTTGAACATATGAAAAAGAACAATATTATACTAAGATAATAAAAAATAAAAAAATGGTAACATTAAGTTGTTGCCATTTTATTTTTATTATAAAGAGAAATAGTAAGAGAAGACAATGCGAAGATTATAGAGATGAAGCCTATAATAATATAGTATGTCTTTAATGGTAAAAAGTTTGAAAAAACAATTAAAGATATTCCAGCGAGCAAAAATGGTTTGATATTTACTGACGAAAAAAAGTTTGAAAAAACATTTTTCTTTTTTATTTTTATTTCGCTATTCTTGATAAGTGGAAGCATTTTATTTTTTTCTATCGTAGAGTATAACTTATCAAATGCTATAAAGTTTATGTTTATTAAATTTGTAATTGATGGTGGCAAACTACAAGATTTTTCATCAGTGAAAAGAATAATTTGAATTTGATTAATTTTATAAAACCTGCAAATTGAAAGCATTTCTGTTAAAAAAGTACCCATATTTGTGCAAATTCCATATATAATTGTAATTTTGTCATTATATTTTAAATGCAAAGGTATTCCTTTTATTTCACATAATTGCGCGTTTAATGCTTTTGAAAAGTAAGTATACAATAAATTTTGAGGATAGGTTTCTAGTAGTTGCTTGCAAGCATTAATATGTTGTTGTCTTTTGTTACTACTATTTATAATGTTGTTTTTTTCTTTATATTTTCTATGGAAAATTATGCAAATAAGTACACTTATTGCACATGATAAAAGTAAAGATAATATATTTATTATTTTTATATAATTTAATAATGTATTTGTAAGCAAAAAAACCGCAATAAATAAAAGTATTTGATCTATTATATGTGCTGAATATTTTTTCATATTAATGATATTTTAACCATTTTTTTCTTTTTTAAACACTTTACATTTGCTTGCTCTCAATG
>JAVWAR010000033.1:0-8189 GCA_036649955.1 Clostridia bacterium
CTACATGCTAAGTGACCTTCTGAAATAGTGAATTGACGAACACGAATAAGTCCGTGCATTTCACCACTTGATTCATTTCTAAATAGTGTTGAGGTTTCATTATATCTAAGTGGCAAATCCTTATAACTTCTTGGACGATTTAAATAGGCTTGAAACTGAAATGGACAAGTCATAGGACGAAGAGCATATACTTCTTCATCTTTTTCTTCATCACCCATAACGAACATGCCATCTTTATAATGGTCCCAATGACCAGAAAGTTTATAAAAATCACTCTTTGCAAAATATGGAGTTTTAGTTAAAAGATACCCTCTTTTTTCTTCTTCATCTTCAACAAATCTTTCTAGTAATTGAATAACTTTTGCACCCTTTGGTAGAAGAATTGGAAGACCTTGACCAATAAGTGGATTGGTTGTAAATAATTCAAGGTCACGACCAATCTTATTATGGTCACGTTTCATAGCCTCTTCAAGTTTTACAAAATATTCATCCATTTCTGATTTCTTTTCAAAAACAACGCCATAAATACGAGTAAGCATTTTGTTTTTACTATCACCTTTCCAGTATGCACCAGCAACTTTTGTAAGTTTAAATGCCTTAATCATTCCAGTACGTGGAAGATGCGGACCACGACAAATATCTTCAAAATTACCCTGTTTATAAATGGTTAGTTTTTCAGAATCAGGAATCCCTGCAATTATTTCAAGTTTATATCTTTCTTCCTCACTTTTCATGAGTTTGATTGCTTGTGCTTTTGTCGCTTCTCTTCTAGTAATTGGGAAGTCGGCTTTAATAATTTTCTTCATTTCTGCTTCAATTTTTTCAAGGTCATCATTAGTAACCTGTTCTTTAAAATCAAAATCATAGAAAAAACCTTCACTCGTAGCAGGTCCAATGGCAAGAGTTGCTGTTGGATATATTTCCTTTACTGCTTGTGCCAAAATGTGTGCCATTGTATGTCTAACAACTTTCATGCCCTCTTCATCTTTTATTGTCAATATTTCAAAAGTTGCATTCTCTGGAACAATGGTTGAAATATCCATGATGACATCATTAATTTTAGCGCATACTGCATTTCGAGCAAGCCCTTCTGATATTTGTTTTGCAACGTCAAGCGCGCTCATCCCTGAACCAATTTCCATATTTTCGCCATTTTTTAGTATAATTTTCATAATTTTATCTCCTTTTTGCATGTTTTTGTTATAAAAAAACCTTATACGTTATTACGTATAAGGACGAATTTTACTCCGCGGTTCCACCTTATTTGCTACAAGTAGCCACTTGAAAGTTTATAGTACTACTACTCTACAATTATTCAAAAGTAGTTTCGCAAATGGATAATTAAGAAGTTTCCAACCATGACTTCTCTCTCTGTAATTATTTGGCATTTGTTACTTGTCTTTTAATTGCATCTTTATAATATACTATTATTTTACTACTACTTGAAAGGTATGTCAATGATAAACACCAATTTTTATACAAATTCTACAACATTTTCAAACAAACTTTTTACCGTACTAATAAGTGGCTTATTTTCATCAGTAGAATTTATAAGAAATATCTTTTTTGGTGCAGTTGTTATAAGATATGATATAAGTTCTTGCTTTCCACTATTATCTGTACTATTTGCTCTTACTAAATTTCCTTTATCATTTGTAAAAATTTCAGCACAACTATCATTAAATCTTATATACAATTCAGCGATTGTATCATTATTTTCTTTAATAAGATATTTTATAAGTTCTGTAAAACTACCAGATAATTGAAGTCGGTTTAAATTTTCGGTAACAAGCAAAGATATGTCATGCCATCTATCATATAATTCAAACATTTTAAAATTATAAAAACTATCTATAAATAGTTTATTTGTCCATTTTAGTTCTTCTTTTATTATCTCAATATCAGTTTCTTTATCAAATACTGCCAGTGCTTTATAAAATGCTTCTTTCAAAACTGGGTCACTTGTCTTAACACAAATGTGTTCTTTAAAATAATTGTATTTTTTATCTATTGTTATTTGTGTTGCTATAATTCGCTTGATTTTATTCTTTATTAATATTTTTTCTTTAAAAGGCACGGCAAGACACAAACAACTTTTATCATTGCTATTATATATGGTTATAATTCCACCCATGTTTTTAATTTCGTTTTCAAGTGAAGACTTGATACTTTTTAAGATTATTTGTTCGTTACTTGTGCAAATAAGTGTTGTTTCGTACATCCTCATTTTCTTACCTCACAAATAGTATATGAATAAAGAAATGTTATTACTCACCTCATTTAGTTATTCGTCAAAAGTTTATAAAAAAATATAAGACTAACATTTTTTTTCGTTATCTTATATTTGAAAAGGATATTTTTCGTCAAAACTTACATTTTCTGTGGCATTCCATTCTTGAATTTTGCTTTCACCAAATGTTTCGGTTTTTATATGATTGACTATTGATACAAGTTCATCTCTATCTATAAGCCTAACCCCATTTGATTTTGCAAGATTTTCTGCCGAATCTGTAAAGTAACTATTTGTAACAACCATTGCATCATCTGCTTTATAATGATATTTAGCGCTAACAATTTCCTGTACACTTTTAGTGCCGACATTGCCTTTATAACGCTTTGCTTGAACTACTATATTTTTATTGTCTTTGCTTATAATTAAGTCTGCACCATAGTCGTGTGATTTTTGCAATAACTTTACTTCATATCCTTCATAGAAAAACACCGCTTTTAAGTATTCTTCAAACTTGTACCCGTCTATGATATCAATTTTTGATAAGTCATAAGAAAGTAAAAGTTTACGGCCATGTTCCCCATTCTTTTCCCATTTAAGTTTACGAACGTATTTTACTAAAAGCACAACAACTTGTTCAATTATAATTACAGGTAAGAAGATAATAAAAATTAAAATAAATGCGAACCTTATAAAAAATTGTTTAATTTTTTTGTTCATCAGTGGTAACTTCTTTATTCTTTAAAAACTTTTTTTCTATAACGTTATAAATTTTAGGTTCAACTAACCAACAAATGGTAAAGATAATAGCAGAGATTGCAAAACCAAGAAGAATGTCTGATAAATAATGCACACCTAAATACATGCGGTTGATGGCAATCATTATCAAGTAACATACAACGCCAGAAATTGCAAAACCCTTGCCGGTTTTTGTTTTACAAACTTTAATAATCATCATAATTAAAAATAGAGCAATAATCATGGCACATAACGAATGTCCGCTTGGCATTGAAAAACTAGATTCTTCCATAATTCCAAAGATTCCACTTTCAGCAACCATATAAGGTCGAGGACGAGCAATTATTTTTTTAAGTATAAATCCTATGCCATATGAAAAACATTCAGTGATAACAAACAATAAAGCAAAACGTTTATTATATAGAAAGAAAAACAATACAGCCACAATAATTACAGCAAATATACTAGCAGAATACGAAAATATTTTTTGGAATAAATCTAAACTTTCAGTTCTCCCACTTTGCAACCAACGAATGATATCCATTTCAAAACTCATAACATACCTCACAATAATTTTATTTATTATAACAGATAGAATATTAATTGCAAAACAAAATTAAACAATCTTTATTTCATTGCAAGAAAAAAGCCAAAGTGATATAATATGTCGGAAAAGGAGAATATTATGATAGTAACTATTGATGGTTATAGTTCTACTGGTAAAAGTTCTGCGGGAAGAGGGCTTGCTGAAAAATTGGGTTATGGTTTTTTAGGTACTGGTTCAATATATAGAGCATTGACTTTGAAATATTTGCGAACTAAGAAAAATTATAGAAACGAAGAAGACATAGAATTTATTTTAAAAAATACAAAAATTGAGATAAAATTTACCGGATGCACTCAACAAACCTTTCTTGATGGCGAAGATGTTTCTAATATTTTACAGACTCCTAACATTAATAAAGTAGTTCCAATGATTTCTAAAATACGCAAAAATAGAGATTTTGCATTGAAAATACAGCATAAAACTGCCGATAATGCCAATATTGTTGTTGAAGGTAGAGATATTGGAAGTGTTGTGTTCCCCCATGCTGAGTATAAATTTTTCTTTACGGCTGACCCTGTTGTTAGAGCAAAGCGCAGACAACAGGAATATGAAAAACTTGGTAAAATTGTTTTACTTGATGATATTATAAAGGAAAATAAAGAGCGCGATTTGATTGATACAACAAGAGAAATTTCTCCACTTGTTGTTCCCAAAGGCGCAAAAATTATTGATACTACGGATACAACGCTTGAAGAATGTATTAATATTATGTATAATTTTATTAAAAAAAATAGAAAATAAATATTAAAAAAATAGACATGATTGTCTATTTTTTATTGTGTTATTCCTTGATTTTATGAATTGAATATTTACAACCGCAATAAGTTTGTCGAAATAAATTATATTCTTTACTGAGTTGTAAACTTCTAAGATAGCCATCTTCTTTTTTAAAGTTTGATGGCAGATATTTTGTGTTTGTTTCTTCTGCAATTTTATTGCCTATTACGTTTATGGTTTCAAAGTTTTTATGTGGACTAACAGTCAATGTTGTTGCGAAAATATCATAACCTTGTTTTGTTTGTTGAGCAGTTGCTAAAAGTCTTTTATAAAAACATTTTTCACAACGCAATCCGCCTTCCTCATCTTTTTCATGTCCAACACAAAGTTTTTCAAAATTGTCATTATCATAATCTGCAATAATTAATTTCATGTTAGGATATTTTTCATGTACAAAACGAATCTGCTCATCACGTCTTCGTACGTATTCTTCAAACGGGAAAATGTTGGGGTTATAATAAAATATTGTTACTTCATAATCTTTTTCTAGTTTTTCAATTACACTAGAACTGCATGGTGCGCAACAACTATGTAATAAAAGTTTTTGTTTCATTATTTTACATCCTATCTGGAATATCAATAGCCAGAACATCTAATGCTTGTGAGATTGCCTTTAATGTTAGTGATGAAAGTGCAAGTGCGCTTTTTCTTTTTTTAGAATCTTCACATGTTAATATTTTAAAATTATTATAAAAAGTAGCATAACTACTTGCTAAATTATATACGGCAAGACACACTGTATTTAAAGAATAATCTTTGCTTGCAAATTCATAACTATCTAGCAACTTTAATAAACATAAAATTATATTGCGTTCATCATTTGTAGTAATTTCTATTTTATCATATTTATCCTCTGCTTTTGAAAGCAGTGATTTAATTCTTGCTGATGTATATTGCAAATATGGACCAGTTTTACCTTCAAAACTGCAAAATTTATCAATATTAAATACATAATCTTTATCATATGTATTACTAAGGTCACCAAATTTCATTGAGGCAACACCAATTTGTAATGCAAGTTTATCATCATTTTCTATTCCGTTTTGGCTGAGTTTTTCTTTGGCTTTTGTTGTAAGCATTGATATTATATCTTCAAGTTTAATGGTTTCACCACTACGAGTTTTAAATGGTTTGCCATCTGTTCCATTCATTGTGCCATACGCAATATGAACAAGTTTTTGATTTGCTGGTGAAATTCCTGAAAGTTTAGCCGCTCTAAAAACTTGCTTGAAATGTAATTCTTGGCGCTTATCTACAACATATATTATTGTATCAGGCTTTTCAGTTTCGTTTCTAAGCAAGATTGTTGCAAGGTCAGTTGTGGCATAAAGGTCACCACCATTATGTTTCTTTAAAATTGCTGGTGGCATTGGCTCCGTATCATCTTCTCTTACAACGTCAACAACAAGTGCTCCCTCACTTATTCTTGTAAGACCTTTTTCTTTAAAAATATTTACAGTTCTTTCAATGTATGGGTCGGCATCACTTTCACCATAAAAATATGTAAAAAAGCAATTCAATTTAGCATAGTTTTTAGAAATAGTTTTTACAGATATTTCTCTGATTTCTTTAAATATTTCATAATATGGTGATGCTTTCTGTTGTAAAAGCAAGGTATAAGAATCTACCTTATCTTTAAACGCTTCATCAACTTTAATTCGTTTGCTACCTTTTGGGTATTCTTCATTTAATGATTCAAGTGTTATGTCTTTTTTTACTTTTGACTTACCAAAGTAATAATCAAGATAACCATCTTCTTCAAGTTGAGCGATTGTTGTACCCATTTGAAGACCCCAATCACCTAAATGTGAATCACTTACGCATGTATTGCCAACAAGTTTAAGTAAACGATTAATGCTTTCGCCAATAAGTGGTGAACGCAAATGCCCAATATGTAATTCTTTTGCAATGTTTGCCCCACCATAATCAAGTAGTATTTTTTGTGGAGTTTTAGTTTGTTCAACAAGTAAAGATGGTGAAGAATTAATGCTATTTGCTAGCATTGTTAATTTATTGTTATTGATTTTAATATTAATAAAAGCAGGTGCAGAAAATAAAAATTCATAATCATCACTTTCAATGTTTTTAATAATTGTTTCTGCAACTATTTTTGGGTTAATGTTATACTTTTTGCTTACAGCAAAAGCAGAATTGCATTGATAATCACAAGACTCAGGTCTTGAAGAATAACTGCAAAGAACCAAATCTTTATCAAATCCAGACTTCACAAAAGCGTTTTTTAATATTTCTTCTATTTCATTTTTAACAATCATTATTATTTCCTTACTTTTTATTCGTTTAATTATATCATTATAAAATTAAATTGTAAAGAAAAACGCTTCAAAGTAAAGCGTTTAATTTTTTATAAATTTCTATTAATAGGTTCATTATTATAATTATTATTCAATGCGTTTTCGAAATTATTTATTGACAACTTTGGTTTACGAATACAAATTAAAGAGTTTGTAGTTTTACTTAGAATCTTAAATAAGTCAGAGTTTGTTGATGTAAATTCAGGAAGAATTATTTGTTTAATATTTACATCTTTTAATGTATCAAAAGTAATAAATGTTCCAGCAGATTTAAATTCAAGAGTAAATAAATCACAACCTTGATATACACAATCCCCCATAAATTCAAGGGATGAAGGTAACACTACTTTTTTTAAATTTTTGCAATTTTCAAATGCAAGTGAATCAATCACTTTTATATTCGTATTTTCGAAATCTAATTCTTCAATACTGATATTATCTTTGTAAGCGCATTTTCCAATAACATTAATTGATTTTGGAAGTTTAATCTTTTTCTGATTAATACAGCCTTCAAAAGCATAAGGTGGAATTTTCTTAATCAATGAATCACTACTGAAAGATAAATCAGTTAAAAGTGAACAATTTTCAAAAACGTTTTCCCCTAATTCTTTAATAGACGTTGGCAAATAGATAGAATTTAAATTTATACAACCTGAAAATGAATTATTTCCTAGTTTTTTAAGGCTGTTGGAAAGTAATACCTTTTTAAGACTTGTACAGTTTTTAGCAAGATTGTCACCAGCACTTTCAACACTATCGGGCATTTCTAATACCGACAATTTTCTAGCACCATCAAATATATTGCTCCCCAAAGCACATATATTTTGAGGTAACGAGGCCGTTGTAATCTTGTTGTTTTCACGAAAACATCCATCTTCTATTCGCACCGTATTAGGGTCGAATATGAATCTGCCAGTGATAGGTTCTATATCACTCTCTTTGACAGATTCAAGTGCATTGGTTTTCTTATTATATACCATTTTGCATTCCCCTTTCTATCTCAATTACTTTTAGTATATAACACATCTCTATTCTGTCAACAATTATTATTAAAATATTTTTAAAAACTGCAAATTGCGTTTATTTATCATCAAAAATGCACAAAAAGTGAAATTTATGCGTGTTTTTATTGTTTTGATATATAAATTCTATCAAATATTACATACTTGACAAGTTTATAAAATCTGCAAAATTGCATGTTTTTTGACTAAAAAGTAGTAAATATTAAAAATGATATTTAATGCAAATTTAGCATATTTAGTGTAAAATTGCAGTTTTTCGTTTTTAGATTAATTAAATTTATTTTAATTATGTTGTTAAATTAATGAACAAAAACGCAAACATTAAGTCATGATAAATTATTTAATATTGCAGTTAAATTAAGACACAAAAACTCACAAAGATTAAGTCATGATAAATTATTTAATATTGAAATTAAATTAAGGCACAAAAAAACACAAACATTAAGTTTGCGTTTTTGGTGCCGCTGATCGGATTTGAACCGATACGAAGTTTCCCTCGAGGG
>JAVWAR010000034.1:0-7894 GCA_036649955.1 Clostridia bacterium
CACCTATTGCAACACATTCATCAGGGTTAATACCTTTAAATGGTTCTTTCGAACAGAATTTTTTAACTTCTTCAATAACCATAGGAACACGTGATGAACCACCAACCATGATTATTTTTGCAACATCATTATTTGTAAGTTTAGCATCAGTCATTGCTTTCTTTGTAAGGTCAATAGTTTGACGAACAAGGTCTTCAATAAGTGATTCAAACTTAGCACGAGTAATATCAATTTCTAAATGTTTAGGTCCATTTGCATCAGCAGTGATGAAAGGTAGAGAAATTGTAGACTTTGTAACGCCAGAAAGTTCAATTTTTGCTTTTTCAGCAGACTCTTTTAATCTCTGCATTGCCATTTTATCTTTTCTTAAATCAATGCCATTTGACTTTTTAAACTCTTCTACTAAATAATTGATAATTCTATCATCAAAGTCATCTCCGCCAAGTTTGTTATTACCAGCAGTTGCTAGAACTTGGAAAACACCCTCTTCAATTTCAAGAACTGAAATATCAAATGTACCACCACCAAGGTCGTAAACAAGAATTTTCTGTCCCTTATCTCCAAGTTTGTCAAGACCATAAGCAAGCGCTGCTGCTGTTGGTTCGTTTATTATACGAAGAACATTAAGACCTGCAATTTTACCTGCATCTTTTGTTGCTTGACGTTGACTATCTGTAAAGTATGCTGGAACAGTGATTACTGCATCAGTAACCTTTGTGCCAAGATATCTTTCAGCATCAGATTTTAATTTAGAAAGAATCATTCCCGAAATTTCTTGTGGTGAATAACTTTTTCCAGCAATAACGACTTTTTTATCACTACCCATATCCCTTTTAATTGACATGATAGTACTATCAGAATTGGCAACGGCTTGACGTTTTGCCACCTGACCAACTAGTCTTTCACCAGTTTTAGAGAAACCAACAACTGATGGAGTTGTTCTGTTACCCTCTGCGTTTGGAACTACGGTTGGCTCTCCACCTTCCATAATAGCAACACATGAATTTGTTGTACCTAGGTCTATACCTATAATTTTAGACATAATATTTTATTCTCCTTTTTTACAATTTTATTTATAATATCTGCTTTTTCGTGCGTTTTATGCCACTATTTAACACTTTTTGGTATAAAATTGCATGTTTTATTCAAAGACTACTACTTGTGCGTGCCTAATAACCTTCCCGTCTTCGCCTTTAAATTTGTAACCTTTTGTAACTACTTCTGCTACAAGTCCTGAGTCTTTTTTATCTTTTGGCTTCTGACTAATTACCGCAGAATGAAACATTGGGTTAAACTCTTTACCTTTTGCTTCTATTTCTTCAATTTCTAAATCGCTTATTATTTTTCTCATACCCTCATATATCATATGAAAACCTTTTGCAGTTTCACTATTGTCTTTTTTAAAAGCATGCTCAAAATTATCAACAACTGGTAAAATTTGAAGAGCAACATTTTCTATTGCCAACTTCTTTGCTTCATTTTCAAAATTCTTATTGCGCTCAATATATCTAGCAATATCATCTTGATATGTATACGCACGATTTTTCATTTCATCTAATCTACGTTGAAGCAATTCATTGCTATTCTTTAATTCGTTTGTAACTTTTTCAAATGACTCATACAATGTTCTAACTGTCTTTCTGTCACGTTCACTAAATTCATGAAACTCAGGAGAATCAGGTTCTTCATCATCTTTATCATAATCTGATGGTGGATACTCCCTATTGAATTTTTCAGATGCTGTTTCTTTTTTCTTTTCATGTTCACAATCTTTGTGGTCATGGTCACAATCTTTGTGTTTATGGTCGCAATCTTTATGTTTATGGTCATGGTCACAATCTTTATGCTTATGGTCATGGTTACACGTGCAATCATCATCACACATGCAATCATCATGGGCATCTTCTACGTGACACTTACACTTGCTATCGCATGTGTCTTTTTCATCATGGTTACAATTACAATCTTTTTGATTTTTTTCTCTATCACTCATTTTCTACCTCTTTTTAATAATTTATATACTTTCTGTATATATTATTTGTTTTTATTTTCATTACTTTCATTTGTTAGGTTTTCATTTAAAGTTTTAGTTACCGTATTTAATACTTCTACAACTTTTTTATAGTCCATTCTTACTGGCCCTACGACTCCCGCTGTTCCCACTTTTTTGCCATTAATCTTATAAGTCGCCGTGACTAACGAACAATCTTTCAATTCTGTATCTTTTGAATTACCAACCTTGATTGTTACTTCTAAGTTATTCCCGTCTGCCAATAGTGGTAATAGTGTTTCTTTTTGACCTATTATACTTAACGCATTTCGCGCTTTTGCCATGTCTTCAAACTCATGATAATCAAACAGGTTAGAAGTCCCTTCAATGGCCATTCGCTTTTCAATGTTTTTGTTTCGCTTTTCAACTACTTCAACTATCATATCAAATAGTATTCTATAATTTTCAAACTCTAAATTAATTTTATCCGTATAATCATGAAGTTCACTTATGTTCTTACCTGCAAATATATTTGTTAAATATTTACTAGATGCCATTAATTGTTCTTCACTCACATCGCCTAAATCTTTTAATGATATGTCTTTTATAAGCCCTACATCTGTTTTTACTACTACAAATGCCATATCATCTGACAACTTGACTATTCGTATTACATCAATACTTGCGTCTTCAAAAACACCCATATATGCAAACGATGCATAGTTTGTCTTATCAGAAATTACTTTCGCAGTCTGTTGAACAATCTTCTCTATATCAGTTAGTTTCTCTTTAAACACCACTTTTATATCTTCGGTATCTTTCTTTGACAATTTGGTTATATTCATAATATTATCTATATAATATCTATAACCTTCGGGAGTTGGAACTCTTCCCGCCGAAGCATGTGGCTGATACAAATATCCCATCTCTTCAAGGGACATAAGTTCATTCCTGATAGTAGCAGAACTTGTTTCAGGCATGAATTTTTCCTGTATAAGTTTACTACTTATAGGCTCATCACTCTTATTACTAGAAGTAATGACTGCATCAAGTATCTTTTTCTTGCGTTCAGATAACCTATATTCTTCTACCATTCATTCTCCTTTTCTTACTTTTTTCATATATTATA
The DNA here is from genome assembly GCA_036649955.1 of Clostridia bacterium. Taxonomy (GTDB): domain Bacteria; phylum Bacillota; class Clostridia; order Christensenellales; family UBA1242; genus JAVWAR01. Next base: position 3,120 of record JAVWAR010000034.1, read on the forward strand.
AGTATACTCATTATAAGCAACAATGATACATAATTGTTAGCACTTGACGTCTTCTTGTGCTAACATTTAACATTTTACCACTATTTAATTTGATAGTCAACGTTTTTTTCGCATGTTTTGAAAAAAAATTAAATATTTTTCAAATTATAAAAAAACAACGCTATTGCGTTGTTAGAAGTTTGTTTTAATATAAAACATTGTATGTTTTTTTGTAATATTTTGTCTAAACCAGTTCAAGTATGATTTTATTCAGTAACATGTATCCTGTTTCGGTTGGTTTTAAAAAACCTTCCGCATTTAGTGTTAAAAGTTTAAGTTTAAAGAGTTCAGAAATCTTTTCTTTATGCTTTGCAAGAAAGTTTTCTTTAAATTGTCTTTCATACTCGTTTGTGTCAAGTCCAGTTTCTAGTCGAAGTGAAAGCATGACAAATTCTTCCTTTGCTTCGTCAACACTTATCTTGTCGGCCTCCACCACTGGAACTTTTCCTTTGGTAATATTATTTACATATTCAAGTATATTCTCTGTATTTGCAAGTCTAACCGGATTTATAAATGAATGTGATGATACTCCAAGCCCAAGATAATCACCCCTCGACCAATAAACTTTATTATGTGCAGACTGAAATCCAGGTTTTGACCAGTTAGACACTTCATATCTATCATAGCCATTTGCTTTTAAGGTTTCAGCAGTCGTCTTATACATAAGTAGAGTTTCTTTTTCTGTTGGCAACAATAACTGAGAAGAATCAACCATGCGTTTAAGCGGTGTTTCGTCTTCCACACTTAACATATATGCTGAAATGTGCGTTACGCCAAGAGATATTACTTTGTTTAATGTTTCTTTTACATCATTTTTTGTTTGCGTTGGCAAGCCAAGCATTATATCTGTGCTAATATTATCAAAACCAGACGTCTTTAACATTTTTATTGCTTTTTCATAATCATTCCACGTATGCGTTCTGCCCATAAGTTTTAATAGTGGCGCTTGCGCACATTGCAAACCTAAACTAAACCTATTAAATCCTGACATTTGATATTCTCGTATCTTTTCATCAGTTAATGTGTTTGGGTTTATCTCAATAGTTATTTCTGCACCATTTACAACCGTAAAATTTTGATATACTGCCGACATTATTCTTCTAATTTCGCCATTTTCTAAACAACTTGGCGTTCCGCCACCCACGTATATTGTTTTTATTTCGTGTGTCGGATTGTACTCTCTACCACGTATTTTAATTTCATTTATAAGCGCGTCTGTATACAACTGCTTTTGATTGTTTCCCGCTACGCATGAAACAAAAGAACAGTAAATACATTTACTATTACAAAATGGTATGTGTATATATAAACTTAGTGGTTTTCGCATAATTTACCTCTCTAATCTATTTTTAGTATACTCATAAATGCTTCTGACGGCAATTCTACCGAACCAAACTGACGCATTCTCTTTTTACCTTTTTTCTGCTTTTCTAAAAGTTTACGCTTTCTTGATATATCTCCGCCATAACATTTTGCAATTACGTCCTTTCTTAAAGCCTTAACGGTTTCGCGGGCTATAACCTTGCTTCCTATTGTTGCCTGTACTGGTATCTCAAACAACTGACGCGGAATTACATCCTTTAATTTTTCTGTTATTGATTTTCCACGCGCATATGCTTTCTCTCTATGTATTATAACTGAAAGCGCATCACACACTTCATTATTTAAAAGGATATCCATCTTTATAAGGTCGCTCTCCGCATAGCCTATAATTGAATAGTCAAAACTTGCATAACCATGTGACAATGATTTAAGTTTATCAAAAAAGTCATAAACTATTTCGTTAAGCGGTAATGTAAATGTAAGTTTTGCACGGGTTTTATCTATATACTGCAAGTCTTTAAATATTCCGCGCTTATTAATGCACAAATCCATAATCGCACCATTATATTCTGGCGGTGTATAAATTTCTGCCTTAATAATAGGTTCTTCAATTTTTAAAATTTCTTGCAATGGTGGCAATGAAGATGGGTTTGCAACTTCAATTATTGTGCCATTCACCTTATACACTTTATACTCAACACTAGGAGCGGTTGTAATTATATCTAAATTAAATTCCCTTTCAAGCCGTTCAGTAATAATCTCCATATGCAGAAGACCTAAAAAGCCACACCTGAAACCAAACCCTAACGCCGAACTTGTTTCAAGTTCATACTGCAAACTTGCATCATTAAGTTTAAGTTTTTCAAGTGCATCTTTAAGAGTGTTGTACTTGTCGCCGTCCACAGGATAAATTCCTGAGTACACAACGGGCATAACTTCTTTATAACCCGCAAGTGCATGCGCTGTTTGATTTTCAAAATCAGTAATGGTATCGCCAACCTTGATATCTGACACAGTCTTGATGCTTGCTGAAATATATCCAACATCACCCGCAGATAAAAAAGCCTTTTCTTTACATTCTGGCATAAAATTACCAACTTCCACGGTTTCAAAAATCTTGCCAGCACGCATCATCTTAATTTTAGTACCAGAGCGAACTGTCCCGTCAATAATTCTAACTAGACAAACCGCGCCTTTATAATTATCATAAAAACTATCGAAAATCAGCGCTTTAAGCGGAGCATTCGGGTCACCTTTTGGTGGCGGAACTTGCTCAATAACCTGCTCTATAACTTCACGAATATTAAGCCCTTCTTTTGCAGATATCAGCGGAGCATTTGATGCGTCCAACCCAATAATGTCTTCAATCTCCTTTTTTGCCTCATCCGGTCTTGCACTTGGCAAGTCAATTTTATTAATTACTGGCAATATTTCAAGATTGTTTTCAAGAGCAAGATAAACATTGGCAAGCGTTTGAGCCTCAACCCCCTGACTTGCATCAACAACCAAAATAGCCCCCTCGCAAGCAGCGAGCGAACGTGAAACCTCATATGTAAAATCGACGTGCCCTGGTGTATCTATTAAGTTGAGTTTATAAACTTTACCTTTATACGTGTATTCCATCGTAACTGGCGTAAGTTTAATAGTTATTCCTCGTTCCCTTTCAATATCCATAGAATCAAGAAGTTGAGCCTTGCTATCACGTTTCGAAACAAGCCCTGTAAGTTCCATAATTCTATCGGCAAGAGTGCTTTTACCATGGTCTATATGTGCTATTATTGAAAAATTTCTTATATTATCCATATAACACAAGTTTAGCACAACCATCGCTTTTTAGCAAGAGAAAAATAAAACCCCAACTTACAAAAGTTGAAGTTTTATTTGAATATTTATTTGGATATTTATTTAATATAATGCAAGTATTACTATACAATGTTATCTTTACTTATATAGAGTTAATCAACATTATCAATTTTTTCAAAAATTAAGTTATCAGCAATTTTTTTAGCCTTTACCTTTTGTTCTTCATCACGAATAGTGTACGCTAAAAGTGGAAGACTGGCATATTTCTTAACATATTTATTTGGCAAGTTATTTATGTTATATGTTATAAAATGTGGTTCTGAAACCTTTTTATTCAAAAGCATACGTTTAAGTGCATACTTTTTAAGACAACCCATTACCTCACCTCTAAAAAATGAAGATAACTGACCACGTTTTATATATGGCGCATTGTTTTTAAACCATTCAAGCGAGTATGGGTTAAAACTTTGAACTGCATATTCACCCTTATATTTAATAAGTTCTTTCAGCATGTCTTTTTCCATAGTTCCAACTTTGTTCATGTTCTTTATTTCAATCAAAAGCGGAGTGCGCCCATCAATCATTTTTAGTGTTTCTGTAAATGTTGGTATCTTTTCATTAGACTTTAAAAGCACAATATCCTTAATATCTGTATAATTACTATTTGAAATATAACCATCTTTGCCGGTCATTCTACCAAGTGTATCGTCATGAAAAACAACAAGAACTCCGTCTTTTGTTTGCCTGACATCAAGTTCAATAGCATAACCTTTTTGTATTGCTTCCTCAAATGCCAAAAGCGAATTCTCAGGAACGCCTTCACGATGAAGACCTCTATGCGCTATTGGTGTTCTAACAATCCAACTTTCAAAAATATTCATATTTAATCATTCCTCTTTTAATAGGTATTTACTATATACTATTATATTACACCATTTTTTATGCAAGTTCAATCTTTTTTTCGCATGTATGCGTCTTTTTATCATAAATTTAGCATTTTAAGTGCAAAATTGCCAACTTTATATAAATATATTAATAATAAAAACCGCCTTTATTAAAAGCGGTTTTTCGTTTTTTCTAACTACCTTTATTTAATAGTTGTTAAAGCCTTTATTTAATAGTTGTATAAGCATCTACTTCAACACGAATATTAAGTGCAGAACCTGCAAATTCAATATCGTTTGATAGACCAACTCCACTACTTGTATCTGCATAAATTACTATCAACAAGTCACTAGAATTTGCATCATTAAATTCATATGTAGTATTAAGTGCAAAGTGTTTAGCACCTTCACTATTTAATAAATACTGAGTTGTTTTGTAATTATAAACTGAATAATATGTAACACCTTTAAGTGCCTCTGTTCCATCTGCATTTAATTTAATTGCAAAACGTTTGTAATTATTATTGTTCATAATCTGTATAGGCAATAAGGCAACGTTATTTGCGTTTGCACCTTCAACAAGTTCAACCGCATCAGTTACATTCGCACCAGTTACTGATACAAAAGCATCAATACCATCTACGTCATTCAATACTTTCAAACCAGATACAGGTTTAAAGTCCACACCTTTCTGCATGCCAAGTGAATTATCACCTAAACTTGCAA
>JAVWAR010000035.1:0-7798 GCA_036649955.1 Clostridia bacterium
CAAGGCATTAATATGAAAGATAAAGAAGCTGTTAAACAAGCATACATTGAACTTGTGGAAAAGGAAAAACTAGAAAAACCCGTGGTTGTTCGTAAAGAGACTGAACAGGAATTACTGCTTGATATTAGAAATTTATTGAAACAGACTAATATTAAACAGCCTGAGCCTGCGACTGTAAACCCTGATATTAAAAAACCTATCAAACGAAGCAATACAAAAAAACAGGCGCCAATTATAAAATAAATTTAAAGAGAACTATATAATTAGTTCTCTTTTTTGTGCAAGCATATCGTTTTGCTTTTAAAATAATATTAGCCATGATATACTTAGTGATATTAAGTAAACTAATGGAGCAAATATGAAAAATATAAAGGGAATTATAGTTTTTATTGAAGGTTCAAGTGGCATTGGAAAAGACGCAATTATTGATGGTTTAATTATTAAATACCCAAACACTTTTAAGCGCTTGATTTCATTTTGTACGCGCGAAATGAGAAACACAGAATCAAACGGCAATCCATACTACTTTGTAACAGAAAAAGACTTTTTTAATAAGGTGAAATCTGGTGAAATATGTGAGTACACAAAAAGGCATGGTTCATATCGAGGTATTAGTAGAAAATCAATAGATGAAATAACAAATGAAAATTTGATACCTATTAAAGATATAGATAAAAATGGTTTACTTGCTATAAAAAAGTTGTATCCAAATCATGTTTTTGGAATATTTATTACAGCACCACAAGAAGAAATTAAAAAACGTTTACTATCACGTGGAAGCGACAATGATAACATTAATGAACGGTTAATTGACTACAATTTTCAAGAATCACAAAGAAAATATTATGATGCCACTGCTATAAATTTTGACCTTGCAAAATGTATAGATGATATATACTTACTTATTTGTGAATTTTATAAAAATGTAAAATAAAAGCGAAGATAAATTCTTCGCTTTTATTTATGATAATTTCCATTTTCAAGAATTGAAAAAGCACGGTATAATTGTTCAACCAACATAACACGAAATAAATTATGGTTAAAAGTCATTTTAGAAAAAGATAACTTATAATCACAAATATTTTTCAGTTTATCACACACCCCATATGAACCACCTATAATAAATGTTAGTTCACTATTATTTAAAGATAGTTTTGATATAGTCGATGCAAATTCAGTACTAGAACAACTCTCACCATTTATATCTAACAAAATTTTATATCCGCTTAATTTTTGAATAATTAATTCACTTTCACTATCAATAATAACATTTGTATTTTTTTTATTATTTTTTTCTGGTAACTCAATGAGTGTCAAAGAACAAAATCTTGTAAGCCTTTTTTCAAATTCAGCATAAGCGTCTTTATAAAATTTTTCTTTTAAATTTCCAACACATATAATTTTAATTTTAAGCATATACACAAACTCCTATCAAAATAAAAATGAGGCTATACCTCATTCCTATTTTTGTATATTAAAGTAAAATAATAATGGCGATTGAACCAGCAATCATACCAACGTATGCAAGAACATTAATAGCAATACCTACCTTTCCAATAACATGTTTATTCAAACTTAATTGATATTTTAAACAAAAAGTACTCATGATATTTAGAACTATTAAATATACAATAACAATTCCAAGAATTATTGCAACAAATATCCCAAAAAACTTATTAATTGCAAACGAACCTATTATAAAATACACAAATAATGGAACAAAAACAAGTGCAATAAGCGATTCAATAATAGATTGCACACCTAAATGAACACTTTTCTTTGCCTTTTCTGGGTCACCTTTTTTTAATCTATCATACACCAAAAATGGTTGCATATAGTATTTTAACCATTTCCACATAGACTGAGTTAATGCTGACATTTTCTTCTCCTTACTTAAACTTTTTACATATTTATTATAGTACATTAATATTAAATATGTCTAACAATTTAAACACTATTTATAAAAAATTTTAATTATTATATTAATTGTTTTTCATTGCAATAACAATGCAAAATTGCTATGTTCGTTTTGTGGCATTTTTAAAACTAACCGTTGTAAAAAATATTACAGAACTTACAAGAACCATTCCGCTTTGCCATGGCAGAATACTCATTATACTATCATTTGCTTTATTTTTGTTTGATTGCTCTGCCGTAATTTTACTTGGATTATTTATAACCCAAGTGTCGTTAGTAAGATTTCCGTTTGCTACAAAATATTTACCTATGAAAAACATAAGCGTAATCGTAAGCGCAATTCCTATAATATAAATTAATGTTCCTATGTAAAAAAATATTCTTCTAATCATAAAACTACCTCTTAATTTAATTTTAACCAAAGTATAAAAATATAACCACATGCACAAAATAATCATTGACAAGGACTTTGCTATGTGATAATATAACTTGTGATGATTGTTGCAGGAGACAAATGTCTGTACTGCAATTTTTTTTAGCAAATTTGAGGTGTAAAATGAAATTTAATGATCTAAAACTTCCATCATATATAATGGAAGGACTAAATAAACAAGGATTTAGTGAAGCAACTGAAATACAGTCGCTTTCTATTCCGCTAATCCATGCAGGCAAAGACATAATTGGTCTTAGCCAAACGGGTTCAGGTAAAACTTACGCATACGGTATCCCAGCCATTGAAATGATAGATGAAGAAGATAGAGATGTACAAGTACTTATTATCTGCCCAACGCGTGAACTTACTAGCCAAGTAACGGAAGAAATGCGTAAACTTACGACATTCCGTGAAGGTGCAAGATTGGTTCCAATTTTTGGAGGAAGTGATATCCAAAGGCAAATTCAATCACTTAAAAAGAACGCAAAAATAATTGTTGGTACTCCCGGAAGACTTATGGACCACTTGCAACGTAGGACGCTTAAACTTGGAGGTCTTAAACTACTTGTTCTTGATGAAGCAGATGAAATGCTTAACATGGGTTTTAGAGAAGATATTGAAACAATACTAAAAACGACAAATAATACCCACCAAACAATAATGTTTAGCGCAACAATGCCAAAAGCAATTATGGACCTTACTCGAAATTATATGAAAAATCCAATTACTGTAAAATCTTCTGTACAAGAAGACCCACAAACATTTATTAAACAGTACTTTACTCTTTGTGGTAGAGATAAAAAAACAGAAACTCTTACAAGTTTAATGTCAGAACTATCTCCTAATATTTCAATAGTATTTTGTAACACAAAAAGAATGGTAGATAAACTTACCAAAGAACTTCAAGACGCTTCTCTTCCAGCACTTGGATTACATGGCGACATGCGTCAAAGTGACCGTAAAAAGGTTATGGATAAAGTTAAGAAACAGGGTTCTGGAATTCTTGTTGCAACAGACGTTGCCGCTCGTGGTATTGATATTAAAGATGTAGACATTGTATTTAACTATGACCTTCCAAATAATACAGATTATTATGTACATAGAATTGGAAGAACTGCTCGTGCTGGCAAAGAAGGTTCTGCTTACACACTGCTTAATACACGCGGACAACTAAGAGAATTAGAAATGCTTGAAAAAGAAACAAAAAACAAAATTATTGAACATACTACCCCATTTTCAGTAGTTGCTAAAAGTGTAAACTTTGAAGAGGGTTCAAAACCTGCTTCAACTTATCGCGGTGGAAGGACAACTTCTTCATCTTCACGTAGACCAAGTGAACGCACTGAACGTAAACCTTACGGTGAACGCACTGAACGTAAACCTTACGCAGAACGCACTGAACGTAAACCTTATGCAGAACGCACTGAACGCAAACCTTACGCAGAACGCACTGAACGCAAACCTTACGCAGAACATTCTGAGCGTAAACCTTACGCAGAACATACTGAACGTAAACCTTACGGTGAACGCACTGAACGTAAACCTTACGGTGAACGCACTGAGCGCAAACCTTTTGAAAAAAGTGAAAACTATGGAAAATCAGGCAATAAAAGAAGTACTTATAGACGTGACTCTGAAAGCACTTTTGCAAAATCTCCTGATACACGTTCATCTTATAAAAAATCAACTGGTAGTACAACAGGTTTTTCAAAATTTGAAGATAAAACGCACTCATCAAGAGATTACAGAGTAGCCTTTACTCATGAAAAAAATGACGACCAATTCTTTGGCGCACCAAAGAGAGAATACAAAGAAGACACTCATGAAACTTACATTGATAGAGTTGCTAAACGCAAAACATTTAGTGAATCAAAACCAACTTTTGGTGGAGATAAAAGAAAACCATTTAGTAATAAGCCTTTTAACAAATCGGCATTCCCAAAACGAAGAAATTCTAAATAATTAAAAGGACGGATATTCCGTCCTTTTTTTATTTAAATTAAATAAATGCGTTTTTTAATTTTTTATTGTTTTTAATAGGACTTATAAGTTTCACTATCTCAACTGCGGGAATAATGCTTATTGAAGCAGTTATTATGGTTAACCATTGCGTCCAGTTAAGCGTTGCAAGCGAAAACATATTTATCATAAATGGTAAAACTGATACTGATAAATTAAGTAAAAACGTTATAAAAAAGCACAGATTGAACACTTTGTTTTTCTTTATTTTTCCATCAAATAAACTTTTATTAGACCTACAATTAAGACTATGAAGCCATTGCATGTAAATAATTACATAAAACACCATTGTAGATGCTACAAAATTATCAAAATGATTAATTGCCGAAATATACACAATAATTACTATAAGACTTTGCAACAATGATTGATATAAAATATTAAATCCCAATCTACCGCTTAAAAAATGTTCTGTACTTTTTCGTGGAGGATGAGTCATGCTATCGTCTTCGGCCTCTTCAAGACCCAAAGCAAATGCAGGCAAACTATCCGTAACTAAATTTATAAATAATATTTGCACTGGAAAAAGGAATATAAGCCCAGGGAATAACAATATGCAAACAAACATTGAAATAACCTCAACTGCATTTGTCCCAAGTAAAAATTGAACCGTTTTTGAAATATTTGAATAAACTTTACGGCCTTCCTCTATTGCAACTACCAGTGTTGCAAAATTGTCATCTGATAAAACTATATCAGATACCATTTTTGTTACATCAGTACCATTTTGTCCCATACCAACACCAATATCTGCACATTTAATGCTTGGCGCATCATTAACTCCATCACCAGTCATTGCGACTATATGACCATTTTTTTGAAATGCTTTTACTATTCGTGCCTTATGTTCCGGAACTACACGTGCAAATATAGAGTATTTGCAAATGATTTTTGAAAGTTCGGCATCATTCATAACAGATAATTGTTCACCAGTTAATATTTCAGTTCTAGACGAACAAATTCCAACTTTTTTGCCTATTGCAAAAGCCGTTTCAGCATGGTCACCAGTTATCATTACTGGTTTCAAACCCGCCTTAAAACATTTAGAAATTGCATCCTTAACTTCTTCTCTTGGAGGATCAAACATTGCAAGTAATGCTAAAAATGTAAAACCCTTTTCTAAACTATCGTTTTCACCAATTTCCTTATAACATACAGCAATAACTCTCAGCGCATCTTCTGCAAATTTTAATTGATTTTTACAAACAAGTTCATAATATTCTTTTGAAAACTTTTCAATTTTACCATTAATATTTATTTTGTCGCATTTTTTTAGCAAATAATCAACTGCTCCCTTTTCAATAACAAGTGATGATGATTGCATTTTATGAATTGTAAGCATTGTTTTCCTTTTGCTATCAAAGGGTATTTCAGAAATCTTTTCATATTTTTTGCGTGTATTTTCAATATTTACACCTTTTTTAATGGCAAGTTCAGCAAGAGCAACGTCAACATTGTTACCTACCACTCCATTTTCTTCAAATTCTACCGCGTTGCAAAGTGATATAAATGTAAATAATGAAGTTTCATCCCGTGCTTTAACTTCTTCAATAAGTTTGACCTTACCGCCTGTAAAAACTTTACATACTGATAATTTATTTTTAGTTATAGTCCCCGTTTTATCACTGGCAATAAGTGTACAACTACCAAGGGTTTCAACCGCTGATAATTTTCTAACTATTGCATTGTGTTTAGCAAGCCTTTCCACGCCAAGAGCCATAATAATTGTAATAACCGCTGGTAAACTTTCAGGAATTGCTGCTACCGCAAGTGCCACTGATGTCATAAAAGCACTTAAAATATTTGTCTGCTTACTTATAAATACTTGTATAAAAAATATAAATATGGCAATAATTACTACGGCAATGCTGGTTATTCGACTTATTTTACCAATACTTTTTTCTAGCGGTGTTATTTTCTTTGTGTTACTTTCAAGCATTGATGCAATTTTACCAATTTCAGTTGATTTTCCAATAGCCGTTACAACACCCTTACCATGCCCAAAAGTTACAATCGTGCCAGAATAAACCATATTTTTACATTCCGAAAATAAAGTGTTTGAACTTGCTATAAACTCTTCATCTTTAAAAACCTGCTCAGATTCGCCAGTAATGCTACTTTCATTGGTTTTAAGGCTAGTCGTTTCTATAAGTCTTATATCCGCAGGCACAATATCCCCTGCATGAAGAGATACTATATCACCCGTAACAAGTTCAATAGTTTTGCACTTTACAACTTTTCCATCCCTGTACACATAACAAAATGCTTCCATACTGGAATTTAATTTTTCAATAGCATTTTCTGCTTTTTTTTCTTGAATAACACCAATAAAGGCATTTAAAAAAACAATAAGCAAAATAACAAGACCTTCAATAAGGTCTGAATATTGCTTTTTAAAAAAAGCAAGAGATATTGAAATAACGGCCGAAATAAGTAAAATGATAACCATTAGATTTTTAAACTGCAATAAGAATTTTATAAATAATGATTGTTTGCGTTTTTCACCCAAACTATTTTTACCTTGTATATTTTGTCTTATCTTAGACTCATCAAAACCAAGACCCATAGGTGATGTTTTTAAAAGTGTAAGTACACTTTCTTTGCTTATTGTTTGCATATAGACTCCTGTAATAGACTTACTTATTAATATGCAAACAACACGCTTGTTAACACAAAAAAATACAGATTATTTATTCTGTATTTTTTTAGTTTTTATTAAATTAACTCCAATATAAATAGCATTGATAAGCCCACGAACTATCATGAACACACCAAACAATACAATATCTACAACAAGAGGTGAGTTGAAAAATAATAGTATAATTCCATAAATGACAAAACATATGGAATCAAATAAAGAAAACAACCACTCTGATTTCATATATCCGTTGATTACTGAAATATACATTCCTACAACACCTGATAGAAATGCCATAATACCAATAATAAATGGAAGAACAATGTAAATTACATCAGCAGTTACTAAACACAACAAGGCAACGCAAAATGCAATAATAAAATTTATTACACTTTTATAATAACCTAATTTATATTCGGCAGAAACAATAAATTGAATAATTTTAAGAATACTGTACAAAAATAGTAGTCCCGCTATCACATAACCAATATGCTGTGAAATAAAACCAGTTATAGAAACAGCAATAATACCAATAATTATATAGACTATATTAATTGAAAAATATACCCAATCATCCTTTTTACTTTCAAACATTATTCAACCCAAGCAAGACCTATTGCGGGCCCAACGTGACTTCCAACAACAGGGCCAATAAATCCTTCAGTATATTTTTCATTTGGACGTTTTGAAATTACTTGTTGTTTAAACATATCGTAATTCTTAGGACTGCCACATTTTAATATGTATAATTTTTTAACAGTCTGTGGAATTGAAGTAATGATATCAGCAAT
>JAVWAR010000036.1:0-7724 GCA_036649955.1 Clostridia bacterium
TGTTCCAGCAACGGGTACAATTACAGGATATACAGGTTCAGCAACAGTGCTTGACATACCATCTAGTATAATTGGCGCTAGTGTTAAAACAATAGCAGATAATGCTTTTAACGGAAAAAATGCAATAACAAGTGTAACAATTCCAAGCAGTGTAACAACTATTGGAGATTCTGCTTTTAATGGTTGCACAAGTCTTACAACTGTAATTATGGAGCAAGCAGATCCTGCAAAATGTTCTGTTACCAACGGTCATTATTATACTTTCCCAAGAGATAATGCTGGATTTAAAATATATGTGCCGGCAGGCAGTGTAGACTCTTATAAAACAAAGACCGCACAGCACTGGAACGTTTATGCAGATTATATTGCAAGCAGTTTAACTACTGCTGAGGGTTATGTTTTTGTTCCAACAACCGGTACAATAACCGGTTATACAGGGTCGGCAACATCTTTAACTATTCCGAGAAGTATTGTTGGCGCTAGTGTTAAAATAATAGCACCTTCTGCTTTTGATGGTTACAGAAGTCTTAGAACTATAACAATTCCAAGTAGTGTAACAAGTATTGGATGGAGTGCTTTTAGTGGTTGCTACAATCTTACGTGTGTAATTATGGAGCAAACCAACCCTGCATTATGTTCAGTTGGCAGTAGTTCTTTCCCAAGCAATAATGTATTTATAATAGGTGTTGCTTCAAGTAGTGTTCAGGCATATAAAACGAACACTACTCAGGGTTGGTCGGCTTATGCTAACAACTTCAAGGGTGTTATTGTTGCAGGTTCATATATATTTGAACAATCTACGGGTACCTTAGTTTCATATGCTGGAACGGGTACTGAAATTGTTATTCCTAGTACTATTGCTGGAATTCCAGTAACAAGTATTGGTGTTTCTGCATTTAGAGGTTGCACAGGACTTACAAGTATTACTATTCCAAGTAGTGTAACAACCATTGGAAGTTGGGCTTTTTATGAATGTACTAGACTTGTAAGTGTAACAATTCCAAGTAGTGTAACTGAAATTGGTATGGGTGTTTTTCAAAATTGTATAGGTCTTATGAGTGTATTCTTTGAAACAGGAAGCAACCTTACAACCATTCAAGATTCGTTTTTTAGTGGTTGTACAAGTCTTACAAAAATTACAATTCCAAGGAGTGTAAGCTTTATTGGAGATGGTGCATTTATAGATTGTAGGGATCTTACAAGTATAACAATTCCAAGTAGTGTAACAAGTATAGGAAATGGTGCATTTGCTGGTTGCGCAGGTCTTAAAAGTATAACAATTCCGAGGAGTGTAACAATTATAGGAAATGGTGCTTTTGCTGGTTGCACAAAACTAACAAGCGTAATAATGGAGCAACCAGATCCTACAAGATGTTTTGTTAGCAGTAGCAGTAGTGCTTTCCCAACTAGTAATCCGGGGTTTAAAATTTGTGTGCCGGTAGGCAGCGTGAATGATTATAAGACAAATACTGCAAATGGCTGGAATACTTATGCAGATTATATTATTTATAGTAGATAGTTTAAAGTAAATAATATTAAATGATTTAGTAAAAGTACTAAGTTATTATAAAAAGCCATGAAAAATCATGGCTTTTTTTGTAAGGTTAAAACATTTATGTAAAAATATTCTTCATTATGAATAATAAAATAGTTTATTTATATTGCATAATTTATTATAGTAAGTTGAATTGGTTAAAGGGCTTTTGCTTGGTGTTAATGAAAATTAAAAACGAATATGCGGTTATAGTGCAATTTAGTTGACTTTTAGGGTATTTTTATCTTAAAATAAAGATGGAATTTAAAAGTATGATAAGTAATAAGACGGATTATATTTTTTAAATATTTCGAAATTTATACGCAGGAGAATTTAAGTGGCTGATATAGAAGATATTAATCAAAACGAAAACGTTGAAGATATTGTGAAAAGTGATAGTGAAGGTCCATTATTTAAAAAAGCGAAGAAAAAAAATGAAGAGGAAGTCGTTTTTGGAAAGTGTATCATTACAAAGAACTTAGACGTTGTTATGCATGAATCAATGATGCCTTATTCTGAACACGTAATTTTGGACCGTGCTTTACCACGTGTTGAAGATGGTCTTAAACCTGTTCAGCGTAGAATTTTATATACTCTTTATGATTTAGGTATTACTCCTGACAAACCATACAAAAAGTCTGCACGTATTGTTGGTGATTGTTTGGGAAAATATCATCCGCATGGAGATTCTTCCGTTTATGGTGCCATGGTTCGTATGGCTCAGGAATTTAATATGCGTGCTACTCTTGTTGATGGGCATGGAAACTTTGGTTCTGTCGATGGTGATACCGCTGCTGCAATGCGTTATACGGAAGCACGTATGACTCCGCTTGCGCTTGAACTTTTAAGAGATCTTGAAAAAGACACTGTTCAATGGAATTTAAACTTTGATGATTCGCTTAAAGAACCTGCAACATTACCATGTAGATTTCCAAATTTACTTGTAAATGGGGCTAGTGGTATTGCGGTTGGGCTTGCGACAAATATTCCAACACACAATTTGGGTGAAGTAATTAGTGGTGTTGTTGCGTATATTGACAATAATAAAATTACGTTACCAGAAATGATGAAACACATTAAAGGACCTGATTTTCCTACCGGCGGATACATTACGTCTGGTGAAGATTTAATTAGGGCTTATGCTACTGGTAAGGGTAAAGTTATTGAGCGGGCAAAAGTGCACATTGAAACGCTGGATAATGACAAGAAAAATATAGTTATTACTGAACTTCCATATCAAGTTAATAAGGCTGTTTTATTACAGAGAATACTTGAACTTAGGGAAACAAAAAAAGAATTGTTAGGTGGTATATCTGATATTCGTGATGAATCTGATAGAAATGGTATGCGTGCCGTTGTTTGTGTTAAAAAGGATGCTGATATATCAAGTATTTTAGGCACATTATTTAAATATAGTGATTTACAAACTTCATTTAATATAAACATGATTGCAATCGCTGGTGGAAAGCCTCAATTAATGGGATTGCTTGATATTATTGGTTATTATGTTAATTATCAGCGGGATATAATTTTCAGGCGCACTAAGTTTGATTATGATGCTGCTAAGGAACGTGAACATATTTTAGAAGGGCTTGTTATTGCGGTTAAGAACATTGATGAAGTAATTAAAATTATTAAAAAATCAGATTCTGTTGGGACTGCAAAGACCAAACTTAGAGAAAGATTTACTCTTTCGGAAAGACAGGCTCAGGCGATTCTTGACATGCGTCTTGCTAGGCTTACCAGTCTTGAAATATTCAAACTTGAACAAGAACTTGCGGAATTAAAAATACTTATTAAAAAACTTTCGGAAATTCTTGCTTCTAAGAAATTACAACTAAATATTGTTAAAGAAGAGATTTTGGAGATTAAGAAAAAATATAAAGATGATAGGCGAAGTAAAATTATTTCATCTATTGACGAATATCCTATTGATGCTGATCCGGATTCTGTTCCTGTTGAAAATGCGGTTGTTGGTATTTCTGTAAATGGTAACATTAAGAGAATGACTGAAAAACACGTTAAAACCATTGTTAAACAATATACAGAAAAAACGTCGTTATTTGAAATTTACTCATCACTTTTAAAGGTGAGTACAGACAAGACGATTATTGCATTTACATCGCTTGGCAATGCCATTAAAATTGATGTTGCTTCTTTACCTGACTGCAAGTGGCGAGAAAAGGGAATTACTTCGATACAAATTTGTGAAGGTATGGTCAAAAATGAAAGAATTTTATCCATATTTGAACTTTCAGAAACGATGCCGCAAAAAGATTTATTATTTTTTACTAAGTCTGGTATGGTTAAACGTACTTCATGGTCGGAATATTCAGTTTTCAAACGTAATTATCAGGCAGTTAAGTTAAAAGAAGATGATGAAGTTATATCTGTTTGCGAGTTTGACAAAGACAAAACAATGTTATTTGTAACAAAACTAGGTATGGCACTCAATGCTGAAATAACCGATATTCCGGTTCAAGGCAGGGTATCTTGTGGAGTTAAGGGCATTAACCTGAATGACGGAGATGAGGTCATTATGGCCACGCTTATAGGCAAAAATGGTGAGGTTGCTGTTATTACTGACAAGTCATATGGCAAACGAATTAAGATTGCGGAACTTGATATTATGGCTAGATATAGAAAGGGCTATAAAGTTATTGATTTAAAAGGTAACGTTGGTACTTGCGTTATATTTGCCAGCATTATTGAGTCTGGGTATGAGATTGTTATGGAAGATAATATGGGACTTTTGGTTTGTATTTATTCTTCTTCGCTTATGCAAGACAACAGGTTAGGCAAGGGTAAAGCCATTATAAAAGGCAATACAATTCTTACAAAAGCATATAAATACATGATAGAATAAACGAAGGCTTTTATAGCCTTCGTTTTTTATCTTTACTATGGCTTTTTTATTTGACGATAAGTGTAAAAAATGTTAATATTTTAGTATATAGATAACTAGTTTGAATAGATGTTTTTAATTTACATAATAAAATGCGATTAGACAAAAACTATTATTACAAGAGTGCGTTGTTGAAAGGAAAAATATAGTGATAGAAAATGGTGATAATTCTTCGGAAGAACTTGAAGAAATAAAAAGACAAATACGTGAACGCCGTAACCAACTTAAATATAAAGTTGGGTCTTCTTATGACCCAATAGATTTGAAAAATGAACCTGCTCCTGTGGAAGTTGAACCTGAACAAGTTGTAAATCCTGAACAAGAACAACAAGATGATACTGTTCATCAAGATATTGATTTATCATCAGTAAAAGATGAATCTAGTAACAAAAAGAATAATAAACGAAACAAAATAAAACCAAGCGTTTTAAAACCAGCAAAGGTCAAGGAAATTAAAGTTGATGAATCTTCTAAAAAAGATGATTCATTAAGTGATAAAAACGTTCTTGGTAGAATTGAAATTAAAAAGGTACCATTTACTGAAATTTATAAAACAGAAGGAACTGATGGTTTACCAATTCCAAAGAAAGTTGTTATTGGTGGAATTAGTAGTGCTAAAAAAGCATTATTATCAGTATCTGTAATTTTGGTTGCACTTGCAATTATTATTATACCTATACTTTTAGTTTTTACAAAAAGCAATGATAATCCAGGGACAATTCTTAATCCAGTAGTTAGCGCTAGTATTGTAGGCGGAGATCAGACTAGGTCTTACATGGTTTATGAAACGATTGATGAAACGTCTTTTGAAGTTATTCTTACAAGAAGAGATGGCTCTACTCAGAAAGTGAAATGTACAAAAGACATGTTTAATATTGAAAATTGTGGTAAATTTATTGATAAAAATTTAAAATTAATTTCTTCTACGGAAAGTACCCCAATTAAAATTGAATACAAAGGTATTAATGCAGGGAACATTAATATAACAGTCAACAAACACGTTGCTTCGAATATTGTTGTTGATATGAACTTTGCACCTAAAAACATAAACAAAAAAGCCATATTGAATTTGGGTGGCGGTACTGTTAAAGTGCAAACTACCGAGATAATTTCAAACAGCGAAGATAGCACAACTGGTAAACCGGTACAATATGTATCTTACTTTATCAGTGCCAAAGATTATATTATCAAATATAATGGTGAACCACTTAGGCGTTCACTTGACCGCAGTGGGTTTATTGTCCCAACAAATGCTACAAATACAGGATTTACCATTGAACTTATTGCGGATGATATTTTTAGTAAAATAGATGGTGTGTCTGTCATTAAAACAGATTTTAGTATTGCCGTTGAGAATGCTATTATTGAAAGTTTTAATGTTGGTTCGATTTATGAAAACGCTATGAATATTGGTAAATTACCAGTATCTGCTATGTATAACAATATTATTACTGAGGGTTCTGACAAATTTTATCATTTTGAAATTACTAAATTTTTAAATAGTTTAAATTTAAAAGCCAAATTTTACATGGGTGAAGAAGAGTCTACCAGTGTTTATAAGATTAATGGTAATTACTATGAACTTTCAAATAATGGATTTTCACCAATTAGTAAGCCAGGTTCTGACGTTTTGGTTGCTGAACTTAATTTGACAAATAATGTAAAAATGAAAGAATCTATCAGCAATGGTAAAACTATTTACAAGTTCACATATTTTGGAGAGAAAACAGCATTTGATAATATAACTAGTGACCATGATTTAGGTATATCTGTTTCACTTGATGGTTCGAGTTCTACTGCTCAAAGTTTGAAATTAATGGCTGTAAAAGACGACATAAAAGTTGTTGATGGTATTTCTGCTGTAACGGTTATTGATTATACAAATGATAGCATAATTAATGTTCCACAAGTTGTTGGTGTTTCTGAACTTTCTATTAAAGGCATTACTTTCTGTTATGAAATGGAAAGCGGTAATAAGGTTTTAACTGCTGAATCTGACAAAATTACAGTAACGGGTGAACAAATTAAATATGTAAATACTTCGCTATTACTAAATATTGTTGTAAAGAGTGGTGAAAGTGATTATTATGCTGAAACCAATAACAATATTGTAAAATATTATGCGTCTGCTAAGGCTCTTACAAATGCAAATTGTAATCTTGTTGTTTACTATGAAATTTTAGAACCAGAAACAAAAAGGGTTATTACTTCTGCAAGCGTTAATACAACTGCACAAAAGCAAACGTTAGACGTTATTCTTAACGCACAAAAAATTGATGTTAAATATTCAGATGTAAATTTTGCGGGTATTTTGGCTGTTAGCAAAGTGTTAGATGGTTCATATTCTGAATTGTTATCAAAAAATGTATTCGATAATATGAATGTATCTGGTAAAACATATCTTCGTTATGAAATAAACAATATTCTATGTTATAAAAATTCAGTCAACAATTTTGTTACAGAAGGAAGATACATTCTTGTCTATGACATAGTAGGTTCAAATGTTGATTACTATATGTATGATAAAACATTAAATTCTGTTTCTTCTGCTATAATTAGTATTCCTATCAAAAATAATGAGGGAATTAATAATATTGCAATAAAATCTATTGATGGTTCGCAAGATGTTGCTGTCTTCAATAAGGGTGAATATAATTATAATAAAACCGATATTATAAATGATGGAAGCATAAATGATGGGTTTATTAAATTAGATTTCAAAGAGAAAGATTTTCAAATATTTACAATAGCAGATATTTTTGAAAGAAAAAATATCTCATCATCTAAGTCATTATTTACGATTAATATTAAAAGTATTAAAAATCAAACTGAAAATGTTGATTATAAGTTCATTGATGATGATACTTCATTATACACATTTAATGGAAAAAAAGGGTTTATTTATATAAGTGGCAGTAAGACAAATTCTTATCAAGGTATTGATATTGAATACGAACTTGTAACTTCAAAATTGGCAATATCTCAACAAGCAGTCTTTGGTGGTGAATTTATTTGGGATGGAGAAACTTTACAAACTAAAATAAAGGCAACATTAAGAATTTCATTCAGTTAATATAGGAGTTGAAAATGCAAAAGAGTACAATTATTACAAAGGTTATGATTACATTGTTTACCGTTTTATGGCTGACAATGATGGTGCTTATCATGATACGTGAAATTACAGGTATAAAAAATCTTGGGCTTTTAATTGCCATTATAATTGTTGCTTTTTTAAATCTTGTATTTTTAGTGGTTTCCATTTCGCTTATTGTAAATGATTATAAA